>DAOMFQ010000226.1:434-3965 GCA_035429905.1 Gemmatimonadales bacterium | reverse complement strand
GACGCAACGGGCGCGGCCTCAGCTCTTCTCCAACGCCCTGCCCGCCACCGTGGCGGCAAGCGCGCTGGCCAGCATCGAGTTTCTCGAGCAGCACCCCGACCGGGTAACCACGCTCCGGGAGAACGCCCGGTACTTCCGGGACCAGCTCAAGGGGCTCGGCTTCGCGCCGCTCGCCGGCGAGACCCCGATCATCCCCGTCATCCTCGGCGAGACCTCCGCCGCCATCCGGATGAGCAACATGCTCCTGGACGAGGGCGTGTTCGTCACGGGCTTCGGCTTCCCGGTGGTCCCGCAGGGCCAGGCCCGGGTCCGCTGCCAGGTGTCGGCGGCCCATTCCCGGGCCGATCTCGACGAAGCCCTGGCCGCCTTCAAGAAGGTGGGGACCAGCCTCGGGCTCATTTGAGGCGACTTGCAACCCCCGCGTCACCCTGCAAGCCGGTGCGCGGCCCCTCCCCCTTTCCACCCCCCCTAGAACGCTCCCAATCTGCCCGAGATGAGCCGGGGCAACCCCTTGGGGTCTAGTGTTTTAGGCCTGAGCTTCCTATCTTGGAACCGGCGGGACCCCGCCCCCCCAGGCCGTGGGGGCAAGGAATTTGCCCAAAACGTGACACCAATCGCCATGCGGTGACCGGCCCGGGGACCCCCCCGGGGCCGATTCTTCCAGGAGGCAGACTGATGCGCGTGCTCACCCGTGCCCTCGCGACGCTCGGCCTGGCAGCCCTTGCCGGCGCCACCTCGCTCAGCGCCCAGAACCCCGGCGTGGGCTCGAATCGCTTCTACATCGGCGCCTCAGGCGGCATGATGGACTTCGCCACCGCGGCGCAGACCCGCGGCGCCATCCCGATGTTCGGCGGCAATGCGCTGATCACGGCCAAGCGCGCCGCGCTGCTCGTGGCGGTGGACATCGGCCTCGGCAGCGGCGAGACGGCGGCGATGGTGGACCCGGTGGACGGGATCACCGCCCGCACCGTCACCTTCGACAACATCAATCGCTACTACTTCATGCTGATGGCCTACCCGCTCAAGTCGCACATCCAGCCGTTCATCGGCCTGGGGTGGGGCATCCAGACCCTGTCCAACCTCCAGGTGCAGGGCGCCTTCCCGGACGACGCCACCCAGCAGGAGAACCAGCAGCAGGCCGAGGATCTCGGCAGCACCGGGTACATGCAGGTGGTGGGCGGCGTGGAAATCCGGGTGGGAATCCTGAACGTCTTCGGTTCAGTGTCCGCCGCCACGGCGGCCAACGACACCGATCTGGTCACCGGGTCGGTCTACACCGCGCAGGCGGGCGCCCGCATCAGCCTCGGCAAGGCGAAGGACGACATGTAGCCGCCGGCCCCAACCTCATGACACGAAACGGGCGCACCGATGGGTGCGCCCGTTTTGCGTTCGACCCCCGCACTGACCCCTCACCCCCTTCCCCCTCTCCCTCCGGGAGAGGGGGTGAGTGCCCGCGAGGCCCAGCGCGTGCCCCCCTCCACGAAGCGGAGGGGCCATTCCACCGCGGTAGAGATGCCGATCCTGGGCGTGGCCACCGGCAGCGCCTCAGGCTCCCCCTGGAACACCTGGACGACCGCCCCGCGCATGGCACGCTGATCCAGCGATCGGTTGATGGCCAGGGCCTGGGTCAGCCGACCCGGACCAGCGGCAAGCAACCGGTCGGCAACCCCGCCCCGGCGACGGCGCATGGCCGGAAGGCCCTCCAGCGGCTCCAGCGCCCGGAGGAGCACCGCCCCGTCATTCGGTCCTCGACCGGCCACCAGGTTGGCGCACCAGTGGACCCCGTACGACAGGTACACGTACCACGCACCCGCGGGGCCGTAGAGCCCCTCGTTCTGCGCGTGCCGGCGGTTCCGGTAGCCGTGCGAGGCCGGGTCGCGGTGGCCGAGGTACGCCTCCACCTCCACGAGGCGACCGGCGGTCCGGACCCCGTGTACCGTCGAGACCAGCACCGAGCCAATGAGCTCGCGTGCCACCACCTCGGCGGGGCGGCGGAAGAAGGAGACGGGGAGTAGCTTTGGATGGCGTATGACTTGCGTCCGCCCGCTGTGGTCCATGGCAGGATCGACCCTCTCCACCCCGAGCGCCCTTGATGTGTGGATTCACCGGATTCTGGGGTCCAGGTTTTCGTTCCGAGGACGCCGAGCGGATACTCGCCCGGATGACGGACACCATCGTGCACCGGGGGCCCGACGACGCCGGCACCTGGACGGCCCCCGACCAGGGTGTCGCCCTCGGCTTTCGCCGCCTCGCCATCCTCGACCTGACCCAGACCGGCCACCAACCGATGACCTCGCGCGACGGGCGCTACGTCATCGTCTTCAATGGTGAAATCTACAACTTCGCGGAGCTGCGCCAGCGGCTGGCGGACGCCGGCGAGACCTTCCGGGGGCACAGCGACACGGAAGTGATGCTGGCCGCGATCTCCTCCTGGGGCCTCGAGGCTGCCGTCAAATCGTTCGCGGGGCAATTCGCGTTCGCGCTCTGGGATCGCGAGGCGCACGCCCTGCACCTCGTCCGCGATCGGCTGGGCGAAAAGCCCCTCTACTACGGCTGGATGGGCGATACCCTGCTCTTCGGATCGGAACTGAAGGCGCTCAGGGCCCACCCCGCGTGGCGCGGCAGCTTCTACCGCGACGCCCTCACGTCGTACCTCCGGCACGGGTGTGTCCCCGCCCCCTATTCCATCTACGACGGCATCCGGAAGGTCGAACCGGCGGCGATCGTGACCATCCGGGGGCGCGCGGCGAGCTCGGCGCGCTACTGGCTGCTCGAGGACGTGGTGCACCAGGGCGTGGCGAACCCGCTCGTGGGCGACGATGACCGGATCTTCGACCAGGTCGAGTCGGAACTCAGGCGCATCGTCGGCCAACAGATGGTCGCGGACGTCCCGCTCGGGGCGTTCTTGTCCGGCGGGATCGACTCGTCCCTGGTGGTGGCGCTCATGCAGGCGCAGAGCAGCCTGCCGGTCCGCACGTTCACGATCGGCTTCGCGGAATCAGGCTACAACGAGGCCGAGCATGCCAAGGCGGTGGCCCGCCATCTCGGCACCGACCATACGGAGCTCTACGTCCGGCCCGAGGAGGCCCGGGCCGTGATCCCTCGGCTGCCCTCGATGTTCGACGAGCCGTTCGCGGACTCCTCGCAGATTCCGACCTTCCTCGTGGCACGGCTCGCCCGCCAGCACGTCACCGTCGCGCTGAGCGGCGACGGGGGTGACGAGCTCTTCGGCGGATACTATCGCTATTTCCTCGGCGACCGCATTTGGCACCGACTGGCCCGCATCCCGAAATGGCTGCGTGGCGCGGCCGCCTCGGCCGCGGTGACGGCGTCGCCCAGAGCCTGGGATCGCGTTGCCGGTGGGCTCTCCGGCATCCTGCCGGACCGCCTGCGGGTGCCCCGGTTGGGCGAGCGGATTCACAAGCTGGCTGGCGTGGCGCCGGCGGCGGACGCGACCGATTTCTACCGCCGGATGGTGTCGCACTGGCAACGCCCGGCAGAAGTCGTCCGCGGGGGGAAGGAACTCGAAAC
>DAOMFQ010000226.1:0-412 GCA_035429905.1 Gemmatimonadales bacterium | reverse complement strand
GTCCACGGTCGAACAGATGATGTACTTCGACGCGCGGAGCTACCTGCCGGACGACATCCTGGCCAAGGTGGACCGGGCGACGATGTCCGTCAGCCTGGAATCACGCGCGCCGCTGCTCGACCACCGCATGGTCGAACTCGGGTGGAGGGTCCCGATGTCGCTGAAGGTGCGCGGCGGGGTGGGCAAGCTCGCCCTGCGGCGGATCCTCCACCGGCATGTGCCACAGCAATTATTTGAGCGCCCGAAGATGGGTTTCAGCGTGCCGATCGGCGCGTGGCTCCGCGGGCCGCTGAAGGAGTGGGCTGGGGACCTGCTGGCCGCGCCGCGGATTCGCGACGCGGGATTCTTCGATGCGACGGTCCTCTCGAGAACCTGGGCAGAGCACCTCGCCGGAGAGCGCGACTGGGAAGAG
>DAOMFQ010000225.1:0-3983 GCA_035429905.1 Gemmatimonadales bacterium | reverse complement strand
GCCGACGTGGGCGTTCGCGGGTCGGCGGTGTGGGCGCTGGGGCAAATCGAGGACCCGAGCGCCACCGGCGCCGTCGCGGCCCGGCTCAAGGACCGCGACCCCGGCGTGCGGATCCTGGCGGCGGACGCGCTGGGTCAGATCGAGGACTCGGCGGGGACCAGCGCACTGGTGGCCGTCCTCGGCACCGACGACCTGGCGCTCAAGCGGGCGGCGGTGGACGCGCTCGGGCAGATCGAGGACCCGGCGGCCACGATGCCGCTGGTGCGCCTGCTCTCGGATCCGAACGCGGAAGTGCGGAGGGATGTGGCCAACGCCCTGGGGCAGATCGAGGACGCGCGCGCCGTGCCCGGGCTGGTGAAGGCGCTCGGAGACCAGAACGCCGAGGTTCGGGAGGCGGCGGCGAACGCGCTGGGACAGATCGAGGATCCATCAGCCGCCAGGCCCTTGGCCCAGGCACTGAGCGACCCGAATCCCGCCGTGCGCATGGCTGCCATCGACGCGCTGGGGCAGCTCGACGACGTGACGACGGCGCCGCCGGCGCTGGTGGCCGCCCTGAAGAACGCGAATCCTGAGATCCGCATCAGGGCCGCCGAGGCGCTCGGCCAAATCGAGGACCCGAACACCGTGGCGGCCCTTGGGGCGGCGATGAGCGATCCCAACGCGAAGGTGCGCCTTGCGGCGGCCGAGGCGCTGAGCCAGATCGAGAGCGACGCGGTGACGCCCTACTTCATCGCGGCGATGAAGGACTCGAGCCCCGAGGTCCGCCGGACGGCCGCCGAGGCGCTGGGGGAGCGGAACTAGGCGCTCAGCCCTGCCGTCGACCGTCCCGATAGACCTCGATCCCCCGGTCGGTGCCGTGGACCAGCAGCCGCGCCCCGCGGCCGCCGTAGCACCGCATCAGGTCGTGCATCATCGCTTCCTCGCCTTGCCAGGGGTACCCGAAGACGACGTCGAAGTCGTCCAGCGGGTGCCCCAGCTCCAGGTATCCTGACCGCCCCTGCCCAATGGTGCCGAGCCGGCCGTCGCCGGTCCGCGGCTTCCATTCGTATCCCTCCGGCAGGAAGCTGCCGGCAACGAAGTGCGCCTTGGAGTCGAACTTCATTGCCAGCGCGCGGGCCGTACTGACGAGCGACTCGTCCAGCTCGATGCCGGACGCGTCGTAGCCCAGCAGGTCGGCCATGATGGTGATGACGCCGGTGGCGGAGCCCCACTCGAGGAACTTGAGGCCCGGTGCACGCTGCGCGATGAGCGCCTCCAGCACACACTCGTAGTCCGCCGCGACGAAGGGGTGGAACCCCCGCTGGCGCACCTCGAGGTCGAAGTGGTCGAAGAGGGCCCAGCCCTCGTCGCGGAGCCGGCCGAGGCGGGCCTCGAGCTCGGGGGCCAGGGCGACGGCGCTCATGCGTTCCGCACCCCGCGAATGCCGTGCTTGAACAATTCCATCTCCTCGCGCGTGATCAGGCGGGCCGGCACGCCGCCCCAGGTCTCGCCGGCGCCCACCCGGGAGCCGGGGAGGAGCACCGAGTTCGGGAGGACCGTCGCTTCGGGACCGACCTCGACGTCGCCCATGACGGTGACCGCCAGGCCGAGCGTGGCGCGGGCGCCGATGGACACCGGTGCCACTGTCAGGTAGCCGCCCCCGCCGAAATGCGCGCAGATCCGGACGCTGCCGCCCAGCGCCGCATCGTCGCCGACGCTGATGAGCTGCGGGTCCGAGATGTACTCGGTGTTGATGAAGGCATGCCGGCCGATCTTCATCCCCATGGCCTTGAGAAACCAGATGCCGAACGGTGTGAGGGTGACGAACGGGAGGAAGGTGTATCGCACGAGGTAGAAGAGCGCGTTATGGAGCAACCACGGCGCGGCGCGGAGGGTGTAGTAGCCGCCCTTGAATGGGGTGACGCGCGTCGGCAGCAGGAAGTTATAGACGGGTACCACGATCAGGAGGGAGAACCCGAACGTGAAGAACGCCACGGCAGCGGCGAGGCCGAGCCCGATGAGCCGTTCGACCGGCGGCAAGAGGACGCTCCAGCCGGCCACGTACTCCCAGACCCAGATGGCCGGCGCCAGCGCGAGGGCAAGCACGGTGGACACCAGCAGGTACACGCAGAGCACGACGAGTACGTAGGCCGTCCGGGAGTACCGGCGGGTGAGCCGGTCCAGGAAGGTCGTCGCGGGCGGGTTCTTCGAATCGTCCTTGGCGTAGGGCTGCATGGGGTATCCGCAAGATACCCTGCCGGTCCCGGCCAGCCGTGGCCTACTTCGTGAAACGCGCCACGACCGTGGAGCCGGCCATCAGGCTGAGGGTGCCGCCGGCGACGCGCTGGCTGGTGGTGGCGGCGAGGGCCCTGGTGTATGCCGACTCGAGGGCGTCGCCGTCGGCGCACGCCATGCGCGTCATGGCGAGCGGCCCGAAGATGAGCGCATCGTCCGCCAGCGTGAACGACCCCGAGAATTGGTTGCATCCGGCGTAGCCGCTCGCCTTGCTGCCGTCCTTCGACAGCGTGAGCGTGGCCGGCTGGCCATTGGCGCCGTTGCCGGCCGGCTGGCCGTTGAGTTCCGTCAGCTTCCACTCCACGCCGACCGGCGACCCCGCCGGCCCGGTCGGATACGGGTTCGACGGTTGGCAGGCGGCGAGCGCCAGCAGGGCGAGCAGTGCTTTCTTCATTACAGGTACCTCGCCACGGCCATGCAGATGGTCGCCACGGCCAGGAGACCGGCCACCCATGGGGCGGCGGCGGACATCTTGGCCCGCGGGCCCGCCATGTCGGCCATCAGCGCAGCCCGCGCCGGCCCCTCGGGCGTGTTCTGCAGCGCCTCCATGCTGACCCGGAGCTTGAGGGCGTTGCTGCGAATGACCGACATCCCGATCGCGAAGGCGACCAGGGCCGCCACCGCTCCCGCGCCGTAGACCCGGGCCGCCATCGACCCGGCCCACTCCGGGCCCGCCAGCGTGATGTTGTTCCAGTAGAGCCAGAGCCCGGACAGGATGGTCAGGATGGCCGCCAGCGGAACGATCGTCATGTACCCCCGGCGCATGAGCGCGAGCATGACCTTGCCCCCGTCGGGTCCGGCGTCGCGCACGCTCGGCATGAGCAGCAGGCTCGCGAAGATGATGGTACCGGCCCAGAACACGCCGACCAGGACATGCACAACACGCAAGAGCAGGAGCAGCATCATCGGTAACTCTCCAGATGGGCGGTCAATGTCAGTGAACGATCAATCGGCCAGTTCGAAGCCTTCTTTCAAGACCCAGACCTTCATGGCGAAGAAGAGCCGGATCATCATCTCGTGGTCGTCGTCCTGCACCAGCGCCACGAGCGCGCTGCCGTCGGTGCCCCTGGTGCGGCGCACCGATTCCTTGGCCCGGAGCCGGTGGCCCACGGCGTCGAACCACCTGGGCAACTGGTCCCGCTCGTTGGTGCGCACGACGTCCTTGGTCTTCTCGCCGCTGGGGTCGGCCAGCGCCACCTGGCAATAGCGCTTCCCCTTGGCCGCCGGCATCGTGGCCCGCATGAAGGTCAGTGAGCGATCGGTGAGCTCCGACCAGGCCTTGACCTTCGGCGTGGTGCGCGGCCGCACCTCGATGCGGTCTCCCGCGGGCCTGGGCATGCGCAGCACGAATTCCCAGGCGTTGTTCCGCGGGTAGTTGCCGTCGGTCACGCCGTACCACTGCTCGGTGCCGGTCACCGACTCCCCGGCGAACGTCCACTGCGCCGCGTGCGCCTCGCCCCGCTCCACCAGTACCCGATCGAGTCGGTAGGTCCTCATCCTGGCCATGCGATGCCTCCGGGGGTCAGTAACGGATCGCGTAGTAGATGACGTAGAACCAGGAGAACAGCCCGTGGAGGATGGCCCACAGGATCGAATGGTTGGCGCTCCAGGAGATGGTGATGGCGAGCGCGCTGCCGAAGCCGATACCGGCCTTGGCCGCGGTGTTGGTATTGCTCATGGCCGACTCCTTCCGGGGGAGAGGTCGTCAA
>DAOMFQ010000224.1:0-3985 GCA_035429905.1 Gemmatimonadales bacterium | reverse complement strand
GCGCTGCCGGTGCACCACGCTCCGGCTCGACGCCGGCGACGAGATGCAGGGCACGCTGCCCTCCAACCTGACCTACGGCCGTTCAACCATCGAGGCGTTCGACCGGATGGGCATCCAGGTGGCCGCCATTGGCAACCACGATTTCGACTGGTCGGTCGATACCCTGCGCGCGCGGATGCGCGAGTCCGACTACCCCTGGGTGGCGGCCAACATCTTCGACTCCCTCACCGGCCAGCGGCCGGAATGGGTCACGCCCTGGCGCATGGTCCGCGCCGGCCCGTACCAGGTGGCGGTGGTCGGCTACATCACCAGCGAGACCAAGGAGATCGTGGCCCCGCAAAACGTGGCGGGGCTCCGGTTTGGCTCGGGGTACGAGTCGATCCGCGATGTGGTGGAGGCGGCGCGTGCCGGCGGCCCCGACTTCCTGGTGCTGTTGACCCACTCGGGCGGCCGGTGTGACTCCCTGGCGTGTGCCGGCGAGGTCTTCGACCTGGCGCAGTCCCTGCCGCCCGGCGCCATCGACGTCATCGTCTCGGGCCACAGCCACACGCTGCTGGACTCCGAGCGCAACGGCGTGCCGATCGTGCAGGCGCGCAACAACGGCACGGCCATCGGCGTCGTGGACATCATCCGGACCGCGGCGGGCACCCGGCGGATCGACGTGGACGTGCAAACGGTCTGGGACGACCAGGTGACGCCCGACAGCGCCATTTCGGCGCTTGTGGCGCGGGTGGTCCGGGCGACTGACAGCCTCTCGAACCAGGTCATTACCGACATCGCCCTGCCCATGACCCGGACCGGCGACCAGTACCCGCTCGGAAACCTGATGGCGGACGCGTTCCGCAACGTCCTCCGCGCCGACGTCGCGCTCGTGAACAATGGCGGCATCCGGGCCGACGTGGCCGCTGGCCCGCTCACGTACGGCCAGCTCTTCACTGTCATGCCATTCCAGAACCAGGCGGTGCGCGTCACGATCACCGGCAGGCAGCTCCGGGAGATGGCCGAGGCGTCGATCAGCGCCTCCGGCCCCGACGCCCATGTGTCCGGGCTGCGGGTCACCTATGACACCACGCGTCCGCCGGGACAGCGGGTCCGCGACCTGCGGCTGGCGAACGGCAAGAAGCCGCGGGACGGCGACCGGTACACGCTGGCGGTGAATTCCTTCCTCTCCGCCGGCCAGAGCGGATACACCATGCTGCGGGCAGCGCCGCAGACCTCGGCTGGGATGAGCGACATCGAGCTGATGGAGATCTACCTCCGGCGGCTGCCGCGACCGGTGCGGCCGCCGGAGGACGCGCGGTTCATCCCGGTCGGCCGATGACGGACACCATCCCGGTGTTCGTCAATGAACGCCGGCTCGAGGTGCCGCGTGGAGCGACCGCCGCGGCTGCGGCGGCGCTCCTCGACCCGGCCTTTGCGACCCGGCCCGGCGCCGCCGGCCCTGTCCTGACCGACGCGCGCGGCCTCCCGGTGGCGCCCGATGCGATCCTGGTCACCGGCATGATCCTCCGCGTCGCCATCAGCGCACGGCGGGCCGGCGGGGCTGATGCTGACGCCTGAACTCCTGCGCCGCCTGCCCAAGGCGGAACTCCACGTCCACCTCGACGGGTCGCTCCGGCCCGAGACCATGGTCGAGCTGGCCGCCGCCGCGCGGGTGGAGCTGCCCTCCCGCGACCCGGAACTGCTCCGGCGCCACATGCTGGTGGATGACGCCGCCGACCTCGAGGGATACCTCCGGCGCTTCGACATCACGATCGCGCTGCTGCAGACGCCCGAGGCCATCGAGCGGGTGGCCTACGAGATGGTGGAAGATGCGGCCCGCGACGGCCTCCGCCTGCTCGAGGTTCGCTACTGCCCGGAGTTGAGCACCCGTCAGGGCCTCAGCGTGGACCAGGCGATCGCGGCGGAGTGGCGTGGTCTCGCGCGCGGCACCGCGGACTTCGGCGTGCGGACGGGGATCATCAACTGCTCGCTGCGGCACTACGATCCGGCCGTCTCGGTCCGGCTCGCGGAGCGCTCGGTGGCCAATCGCGCGCACGGCGTCGTTGGATTCGACCTGGCCGGCGGCGAGCGCGACCGGCCGCCCGGCCTGCACCGGGCCGCGTTCGACGTGGCGATGGCGGGCGGGCTCGGCATCACCGTCCACGCCGGCGAGGCCGCGGGCGCGGACTCGGTGGCCGAGGCCATCCAGGCCTGCCACGCCAACCGCCTGGGGCACGGCACCCGCCTCGCCGAGAATCCGGTACTGCAGGATTACGTGCGCGACCGCCGCATCCTCGTCGAGACCAACCTGACCAGCAACGTCCAGACCCGGGCCGTCGCGCGGCTCGCCGACCATCCGGTGCGGGGCTACTTCGACGCCGGGCTCAACGTGACCCTCTGCACTGACAGCTGGCTGATGAGCGGCACCTCGCTCTCGCACGAATACTGGCTGGCCCACACCGAACTCGGATTCACCCGCGAGGAGCTCGACCGGATGATCCTCAACGCCTTCGCGTCCTCGTTCCTGCCATGGCCCGACCGGCAGGCCCTGCTCACCGCGGTGAGCGCCGAACTGGAGGGCACCCGCTGATGGGACGGTTCACCGGAGTGCTGGGCATCGCGGTCATGATCGCCGTCGGGCTCGCAATGTCGCGGGACCGCAAGGCGGTGCAGTGGAAGGTCGTGGGCGTCGGGCTCGGCCTCCAGTTCCTCTTCGCGCTCTTCGTGCTGCGGACGGACATGGGCATCGGGCTCTTCCAGTCGCTGGGCACCTTCGTGACCACCGTGCTCAACTACTCGAACGTCGGCGCCCAGTTCGTCTTCGGCGAGCTGGCGCGCCCCGGGTCGAGCCTCGGCATGGTGTTCGCCTTCCAGATCCTTCCCGCCATCATCTTCGTCTCCGCCCTCTTCGCCTGCATGTACTACCTCGGCATCATGCAGCTGGTGGTGCGGGGGATGGCGGTGGTGATGAGCAAGCTGATGAAGGCGAGCGGCGCCGAGAGCCTCGACGTGGCCGCCTCGATCTTCATGGGGCAGACGGAGGCGCCGCTCACGATCCGGCCCTTCCTGTCGAAGATGACCCGCTCGGAGCTGATGACGGTCATGACCGCCGGGATGGCCCACATCTCCGGCAGCATCATGCTGGCCTACATCGCCTTCGGGGTCGAGGCGCGGCACCTGCTCGCCGCCGTCATCATGACCGCGCCCGGCACTATCATGATGGCCAAGCTCCTCGAGCCAGAGACCGGCACGCCGGAGACCTACGGCAACGTCAAGCTCGACATGCCCCGCACCGACGCCAACCTGCTCGAGGCGGCCGCGCGCGGCACCAGCGAGGGGCTGCAGCTGATGCTCAACGTCATCGCCATGCTGGTGGCGTTCGTGGCGCTGGTGGCGCTGGTCAACGGCGGCTTCGGGTGGCTCCACGGCCTGGCGGCCTGGTTCCCCGAAAATCTGCAGACGGTCCTCGGGTGGATCGGGCGCCCGGTGGCGTGGCTGCTGGGGGTGTCGTGGCAGGACAGCGGCGCCGTGGGGAGCCTCCTCGGCACGCGGACCGTGCTCAATGAGTTCATCGCGTTCAGCCAACTGGGCCCCCTCAAGGCCACGCTCGATCCGCGCTCGTTCACGATCGCCTCGTTCGCGCTGGCGGGGTTCGCCAACATCTCGTCGGTCGGGATCCAGATCGGCGGCATCGGCGCGCTGGTGCCGGAACGAAAGGCCGACCTGGCCCGCCTCGGCTTCCGCGCCATGCTCGCCGGCACGCCATTGCGCAACATCGTGGACAAGGCCAGCTGGTTCTGATGGGATAACGCTTCCATCGCGCTGGATCGTTGCCAATGACCGCACTCACCCCCGCCGAGGCATTGGTGCTGCTGGAGGAGAAAAAGGACTTTGATATCGTCTTCTCAGATGTGGTTATGCCAGGAGCCAGCGGGCTCGAACTTGGGCGGGAGATACGCCGCCGCTTCCCGTGCCTGAGCAGGACTTAGCACCCAGCACGGGA
>DAOMFQ010000223.1:1456-4003 GCA_035429905.1 Gemmatimonadales bacterium | reverse complement strand
GCCTCATCTCTACAGCGTCGCCGTGTTCGTGACCGACCTCGACCGGGCGTTGCTCTTCTATCGCGACCACCTGGGGCTGCCGCTCCTCCGCCAGGGCTCCTTCGGCGCCGAGTTCCTCGAGGGCGAAACCCGCCTCGGCGTGCATCCAGCCGTGCACCCCGACTCGCTGGCCCTGGTGGGCCGCCACACCGGCGTCACTTTTCACGTAGAGAACCTGCTGGAGTACTGCGAGCGTCTGCACCAGCGGGGCGTCAAGTTCATGGCCGAACCGACCCAGCAGGGCTTCGGCATCATGGCCATGGTGGCCGACCCCGATGGGAACATCTTTGCGCTCTGGGAGGACAAGGTCCCCGAGTAGGGCAAACCGCCCGGGTCCCTCGTGTGCGCGCGGTCACGGATCATTCGTCCAACCGCTTGTGACCGCGTCACTTCCGGTATCCAGCCAGAGTCGGCATGTGGGTTGCCCCGAGTGATCCGCGTGACCCGCCACCTGCCCGTCCTCGCGCTCCTGACCCTGCTGGCCGCCTGCGGCGGCAAGGACACCTCCGGCCCCACGGTCGGCTCGCTCGCCATCGGGGTGACAGGACTCCCACCCGCCTCGGCGGCAACCGTCTCGGTGTCCGGCCCCGGCGGCTTTACCCAGACCGTCGGCCCCGGCTCAGCGACCCTCAGCGACCTCGACCCCGGCACCTACACCATCACTGCCGCCGCCGTCAGCGCGGGCGGCATCTCGTATGTGCCGCTCCCGGCCACTCAGACCGCACGGGTATCCGCCGGCGGCTCCGCCTCGGCGTCGGTGGCCTATTCCGCCACCCCGGGATCCCTCAGCCTGACTATCACCGGACTGCCGCCGGCCACCAACGCTGCCGTCACCGTCACCGGCCCCGGCGGCTTCTCCTCCAGCCAGACGGGGAGCGCGGCGCTCACCGGCCTCGCCCCGGGCAGCTACACCGTGGCCGCTGCAGCCGTCGGCACCACGACGATGTACGACCCGAGCCCCGCCAGCCAGACCGTGGCAGTCTCGAGCAGCGCGGCCGCCTCGGCCTCGGTGGCCTACGTGGCGCGCGCGTCGGTATCACTCAACCTGCGGATCGACGGCTTCTACGTCACCCAGAGCGTGCAGACTTACAACCGCGCCGTGCCACTTGTGGCGGGGCGCGGCGGATTCCTCCGCGTATTCGTGCTCGCCAACCAGGCCAATACCGAGACGCCCGAAGTCCGGGCGCGGTTCTACCGCGCCGGCGTGCTGGTGCAGACGATGACCATCGCCGCCCCGAACGGCAGCGTGCCCACCGACACGGTGAACAGCCAGGCCACGCTCTCCCGCACCTGGAACGCCGCGCTCCCGGCCTCGCTGCTCCAGACCGGTCTCGAGCTGGTGCTGGACGTGGATCCGACAAACCTGGTTCCGGAATCGAGCGATGTCGACAACAGCTATCCGGCCAGCGGCACCCCACTCAACCTCGGCCTCCGCACCGCGGCCACGCTCGACCTCCGGTTGGTGCCGGTCCACCGCACCGCGGACAACACCACCGGCAACGTCACGGCCGCCAACGCCGCCCAGTTTGCCGACCAGACAGTGCGCGTTCACCCGCTCGCCACCGTCAACGTCGACGTCCGTGCGGCCTACACCTATACCGACACCGCGCAGATCCAATCCGGCGACGGCAATGGCGTCTGGCTGCGGATCCTGAACCAGATCAACGCGCTCCAGGCCGCCGAGGGCGGCACACGGAACTACTACGGCGTGATCGCGGTGCCGTATGGAAGCGGGATCGCAGGTTACGGGTACGTGCCGGGCCGTGCAGCGGTGGGTTGGGACAAGCTGCCCAGCGCCTCGGGGGTGGCGGCGCACGAGCTGGGACACAACTTCGGGCGGTCGCATGCGCCCTGCGGCGGGGTGGCCAGCCCTGACCCGAGCTACCCCTACGCGGGCGGAGTGACCGGGCAGTGGGGCTACGACCTGGTGGCCGGCACCCTCAAGCCGCCGACCAGTACCGACCTGATGGGCTACTGCAGCAACACCTGGATCAGCGACTACACCTACATCGGTGTGATGAACACCCGCGGGCTCGCCCCACCGATCCAGATCGGCGCAGTGCGGGAGCCGAGCCTGATCGTGTGGGGCCGCATCCGAAACGGCGAGCTCATCCTCGAGCCCGCCTTCGAGGCCACCACCGAGGCGCGGCTCCCGGCGAGCGCGGGCCCGAATCTCCTTGTGGGCCTCGACGCGGCGGGCGGCGAAGCCTTCCGCCTGGCCTTCGCCGGAACCCCGGTCGCCGACGCCCCCAGCGACGAAGAGCAATTCGCCTTCGCCGTGCCGCTCCGCATGGTCCGCGGGTCGCTGGCCCGGATGCGGCTCGAGAGCCGCGGCGAACGCGCCGAGCTCGTCACCACCGGCGCCCGCGCCGCGGCGCGCCCGACCGACCTGCGCGTCTCACGCGCGGGCGGCGGTTCCACCGTCCGCTGGAACGCCACCGAGTATCCGCTGGCCGTCATCCGCGACGCCAGCGGCCGCATCCTCTCGCTTGCCAAGGGCGGCAGCGT
>DAOMFQ010000223.1:0-1356 GCA_035429905.1 Gemmatimonadales bacterium | reverse complement strand
ATCGGCTCCGCCTGGGCCTGGCTCGGCATTGCCATCGTGATCATCCTCTGGTTTCCCACGATGGTCCTCATGTACCTCGTGACCGTCCCCTTCGACAAGGGCCGTTACATCATCGGGTGGTGGTTCCGCCGGCTCGGTGTGGCGATGGCTACCGTCAATCCCTACTGGCGCTTCAGCCGGGCCGGCCTGCGCGTCGAGAATCCGCGGCACCCCTACGTGATCGTGTCGAACCACGAGTCCTTTGCCGATATCCTCCTCATCAGCCATCTCCCCTTCGAAATGAAGTGGCTCTCCAAGGTGGAAATCCTCAAGATTCCGTTGATCGGGTGGATGATGCGGATGGCGGGCGACATTCCCGTGAAGCGGGGCTTTGGCCCCAGTGCCATCGAGGCGATGGAGCGCTGCCGCGCGTCGCTCGGGAACCGGGTGTCGGTCATCTTCTTTCCGGAGGGGACCCGCTCCATCGATGGCAACATGCTGCCCTTCAAGGACGGCGCCTTCCGCCTGGCCATCGAGGCAGGCGTGCCGATCCTGCCGCTGGCGGTGGCCGGCACCCGCACCGCACTCCCCAAGCACGACTGGCGCTTCAACCCGGCCCGCGCCGTGGTCAAAGTGCTCCCGCCCATCGAGACCGCCGGGCTCACCCAGGACGACCTGCCCCAACTGAAGGAGCGCGTCCGTACCGCCATCCAGGCGGCGCGCGACGCGCTCCGTGCCCAGCTCGCCTGAACCTTACTTGGCGGCGAGCGTCTTCTTGACCCGGGCCCGCATGTGCTCGGCAATGGTCCTTCCCATCGGCACTTCCTTGGCCACCCACTCCGCGTTCTGGAACGAGCGCGGCGAGGTCGCGGCGCGGATCTCGGTCAGGTAGGGCTCGACCTTCGCGTAGAGCAGCATCCCCTCCCCGTTGTTCTCCACCAGGAAATCGCCGTGGATGATGCCGTGCCGCGCCATGCGGTACACCATCTCCCAGTAGGTGGACACCTGGCGGTAGATCCGGTTGAGCGGGTGGTCGAGCGCCACGATCGCCACCGCCTCCTTGGCGTTCTTCGGCCAGAACTCGCTGGTCAGCTTTTCGCGCGCGGCCCGGAGCGACTCCTCGCGCCGGAGGTCGTACAGCTTGAGAATCAGGTCCGCGTCGAGGTGGTCGGGGGCGTCCTTCATCATCGTGCCGATCCCTTCTTCTGGTAGGTGCCCATCAATTCCGCCTTGGCGAGCACGTGGCCCTGCATCGCGGCCTCGAGCGCCGGCTTGCCCGGCGTTCCGAGGTCGGGCAGCGTCACGTCCAGCGCATAGAGCTTGTGAAAATACCGGTGGCGGCCGATTGGCGGACAGGGGCCGCCGTAGCCCGGGCGC
>DAOMFQ010000222.1:0-4008 GCA_035429905.1 Gemmatimonadales bacterium | reverse complement strand
CCGAGTCCGTTCCGCGGCCCCGCGGCCCCGCGGCCACTCCCCGGCGCCCCCGAGCTATCGGCGCGGGCAGTGCCGAACGCGACATCCTCGACCAGTACCTCTTCGAGGTCAGCAAGACGCCGCTCCTCACCGGCGACCAGGAAATCGCCCTGGCTCGGCGGGTCCGCGCCGGCGACCAGGACGCCATGCAGGAACTCGTGAAGCGCAACCTGCGGTTCGTCATTTCCGTCGCCAAGAAGTACCAGAACCGCGGCATGGCCCTGACCGACCTGATCGGCGAGGGCAATGTCGGCCTCCTCACCGCCGCGCGAAAGTTCGACCCCGACGTCGGCGTCAAGTTCATCTCCTATGCCGTCTGGTGGATCCGGCAGGCCATCCTGGCCGCCATCGCGAAGCAGGGCCGGACCGTGCGGGTCCCGCTCAATCGCACCGCCGACCTCTCCCGAATCATCCGCGCCACCGAAACGCTGCGGCAGACCCTCGTGCGGGAGCCCACCCCAGAGGAAGTGGCCGCGAGCGTGTCGCTCTCGCTCGACGTGGTGCAGTCGCTCATGGCGATCAACACCAGCGAGGTGCGGCTCGACGCCCCCCTCGATCCGAGCGGCGACCGCACCCTCATCGACCGGTTCGTGGCCGACGGCGCGGGCGACGTCGAGGCCAGGGCCATGGAGAAGTTCCTGGCCGAGGAGGTGGAACAGGCCCTGGCCACGCTCCCGCCCCGCGACGCGCGCGTGCTTCGGCTGTATTTCGGGCTCGATGACGGGCGGGAACACACCCTCGAGGAGATCGGCGTCATGCTCGGCGTCACCCGGGAGCGGGTCCGCCAGCTCCGCGACCGCGCGCTCAAGCGGCTCGGCGAAGGCGAGGTCGGCCGGGCGCTGGCGAGCTACGCCGCCTAGGCGTACCTTCTACCTGTGACCCTCCCCGCGAGCCTTCGGGAATCCACCCCGGGCCGGCAGGTCGCCCGCGTCGGCTCGTTCGTGCTGGACGCGGGCCGCGCGCTCCGCGACCGCCGCACGTGGGCCCCGCTCCTCCTGGAACAGATGCGCCGGCTCGGGGTCGAGTCGGTGCCCATCGCGCTGTTCATCGCCCTCTTCACGGGCATCGTCCTCGCCCTGCTATCCAAGTACATCTTCACCGGCGCCGTGCCGATCTACTTCGTCGGGACGCTGGTCGGCAAGGCGATCATGCTCGAGCTCGGCCCCGTGCTGACCGGCATGGCGCTGGCCGGTCGGGTAGGGGCCAACATCGCCGCGGAGCTCGGGACGATGCGCGTCACCGAACAGGTCGACGCCCTCGAGACCCTCGCCTACGACAAGTACGCCTACCTGGTCGTGCCGCGCGTCCTCGCCGGCACCCTGATGTTCCCCATCGTGACCGCGCTCGCCGTGGCGCTCGGCGTCTCCGCCGGCTACATCACGTCGCTCTACCTGCTCGACCTCTCCAGCGCCGAGTTCGTGAAGGGGCTCCAGATCTTCTACAAGTTCAAGGACATCTGGTATGGCCTGGTCAAGGCCGCCAGCTTCGGTGCCGCCGTCACCCTCCTCGGCTGCCTGCAGGGACTCGCCACCTCGGGTGGGGCCGCGGGCGTCGGCCGGCGCACTACGCTGGCCGTCGTCTATGGCTGCGAGGCGATCCTGGTGCTCGACGCCTTCTGGGCCGTGGTGCTGCTGTGATCCGGTTCGAGGGCGTGTACAAGGCGTTTGGCAGCAAAGTGGTGCTCGATGGGCTGACGCTCGACGTGCCGGAGGGGGGCACCACCGTCCTCATCGGGTTTTCCGGCTCGGGCAAGAGCGTCCTGATCAAGCACGTGGTGGGGCTCCTGGCTCCCGACGCCGGCCGCGTGAGCGTGGACGGGCAAGTGGTGCACGAGCTCGACTGGGACGGACTCACCGAGCTCCGGAGCCGCATCGGGTACGTCTTCCAGTTTTCGGCGCTCTTCGACTCGATGACCATCGGAGACAATCTCCGGCTGGGCCTGGCGCGCCGCGGGCTCGATGAATCGGAGATGCAGGAGCGCGTGGCGCAGAGCCTGCGCCTGGTCGGGCTGGCGGGCACCGAGGACCGCTTCCCCGCGGAACTCTCGGGCGGCATGCGGAAGCGGGTCGGCGTGGCCCGCGCGATCGCCCTCCGCCCGCGGTACATTCTGTACGACGAGCCCACCACGGGGCTCGACCCCGTCACCTCGGCGGTCATCGACCAACTGATGGTACGGGTCCGGGAAGAACTCGGCACCACGGCCATCGTCGTGACCCACGACATGCGGAGCGCCTATACCGTGGGCGACCGCATCGCCATGCTGTACGAGGGCCGTATCCGCCAGGTGGGGACGGTCCGCGAAATCCAGGAGACGGAGGATCCCGTCGTGCGCCAGTTCATCGAGGGGCGGCCCGACCTCGAGGGCGCCCGCGACCGTGTGGCCTTGTCCGGAGGGGCCCTGTGAAGCAGCGCAACGCCTTGGCGGTCGGCGGAACCGTCCTGTTCACGCTCCTGGTGGTGGTGGCCGCCGCCGTCTGGCTGGGTCACGTGCCGCTCGGCAAGCGACCGGAGAAGGTCACCGTGCGGTTCCGGACCGTGGGCGGCCTCAATGTCGGCGCCCCCGTCACGCTCCGGGGCGTCAAGATCGGCCAGGTGCACGCCGTGGAGCTGGCCGACAGCAACTGGGTCATCGCCACGCTCAAGCTCGAACAGCGCGCCGAGATTCCCTCCAATCCCGCCGTCATCGCGTCCACTGCGAGCCTCTTCGGCGAGTGGGAGGCGCAGATCGTCTCCCTCGACGACCCGATCGAAGAGCCGGCGGTGAAGGCCGACCTCGACGCCGCCAAGCTGGCGGGCCCCACCGACTGGCCCGGCGCCACCCTCCCCGACATCGGCCAGCTCACGGCGCAGGCAGGGCGCATCGCCGGCGACATCGCCCTCCTGACCGACCGGGTGGGCGCCGTCTTCGACTCGACGACCGCCGCCAAGGTGCGCAGCAGCCTCGACGAGTTCCTGGCCATGGTGAATCGCCTGACGGCGTTCGCCAACCGGCAGACCGAAAAGGTGGACCAGCTGTCGAGCACGGCGCTCGCCGGCACCAACGACTTCGCCGGCGCGGCGCGCGACCTCCGGGCCACCATGGCCCGCATCGACTCCGCGACGAGCGAAGGCCAGATCGCCAGCATCGTGAACTCCGCCCAGGGCTCGTCCACCGACATCCGGGCCGCCACCGCCGACCTGCGCTCCCTGCTCGGCGCCGCCCGGGAGCACGAGGTCAGCCTCGTGCGGGTGCTCGTGGCCGCCGACTCGATCATGGGCCGTCTGCAGGCGGGGCAGGGCACCCTGGGCATGCTCACCAAGGACTCCACGCTCTACAAGGAAACCACGGCCACGATGGTCGAACTGCGGAAGCTCATCGCCGACATCCAGGTGAATCCGCGCAAGTACTTCAAGTTCTCGGTGTTCTAGCGTCATGGGGAAGCGCAAGCCGGAACGGGAGGTCAGCGCAGGCGGAATCGTCTTCCGGCGATTCGGCGGTGAGGCGCATTTCCTCCTGATCAAGGACTCCTACCGGCACTGGGGCTTCCCCAAGGGTCACCTGGAGGAGGAGGAGTCGCCCGCCGAGGCGGCGCTCCGGGAAACCGCGGAGGAAACAGGGCTCGAGGTGCTGCAGCTCCACGGGCCGATCCGGATCATCGACTGGCATTTCCGGTTTCGTGGGCGCGCCATCCACAAGTACTGCCATTTCTTCCTGTTCGAGAGCCCCTCCGGCGACGTGGTCCCCCAGGAGGACGAGGGGATTACCGACCACCAGTGGCTGCCGCTCGAGGCGGCGCTGGCGCAGCTGAGTTACGACAACGCACGCGGGGTGCTTCGCCGGGGCGGCGAGATGGCCCGCACCCTGGTGGCGGTGGGCGCCGGCCGGCCCAGGAAGATCGCCGACCCCGTCCCCGCCGAGGGGTGACGGTGGCGGCCATCGCCGCGCTGCTGGACGCGCGGGCCGCGGTCACGGCGCTCCGCCGTTCGCTG
>DAOMFQ010000221.1:0-4010 GCA_035429905.1 Gemmatimonadales bacterium | reverse complement strand
GGGAGGCCGTGCTGTCGCCGTCCACATCGACCTGCGCGACCCACGAGGAGTCGCCCGCGTCGCCCGGCTGGGCGGTGTTCTCGACCAGCGGACCGCTGGCGACGCTGGTCGCCGACGTGGCGCCCGCCC
This sequence comes from Gemmatimonadales bacterium, assembly GCA_035429905.1. Taxonomy (GTDB): domain Bacteria; phylum Gemmatimonadota; class Gemmatimonadetes; order Gemmatimonadales; family GWC2-71-9; genus SPDF01. The sequence continues at coordinate 3,881 of DAOMFQ010000221.1, read as the reverse complement.
CGACGGCCGGCGCCGCGGCCATGGCCGTCGTGGTGGCGCTCGGCGGCGACGAGACCACCGGCGACACTGCCGCCGGCGCGGCCGGGGCGGCCTGGGGCTGCTCCTTGGCGCACGCGGCCAGCGCGATCAGCGCCACCGCCGCGAACATCCGTGACTGCTTGCTGCTCATATCCCGCTCCTGCAAGGGGTGAGTAATGCGATCGCGAAAGCGGACCGTTCCGCCGTCGCCGACTTCAACCAGCCGGCCCTCCGGGAGAGGAGCGCCGCCACTCAACGGGAGCCGCCGGACCGCCCCGCGGGGTCGGGCCCGTCCAGGCCACCGGGACAGGTGTGGTGCAGGGGCCGGGGGGGGGAACCCTTGTCGGCCAAACGTGAAGCGGCCCCAATATACACCGGGCCGCGCCGCAAGATGGAGTGCCGCTACGCCCCCCGCCCCTGCGCCATCTCGACGATGCGCCGGAGGGTCCGGGAGAACGAGTACCCGGCCTCCTCGGCGGATTGCATGAACGAAACGCTCTCGGTCAGGTCGGGGTTGGGGTTCGCCTCGAGCACGTAGACGTGATTGTCCGCCGAGACCCGGAGGTCGAGCCGGGCGTAATCCCGGCAGCCGGAGACCCGGTAGGCCCGGAGGGACACCTCCTCGATCCGCTTGGCCAGCCGCTTCGAGATGTCGGCCGGGCAATGCGCCGCCACGCGGTGGAACACCTCCGAGAGAGGGTCCCACTTCGCCGCGTAGCTGATCACGGTGGGCTGGTCGGGCGGGAGGTCGGAGAAGTCGTACTCCAGCGGCGGAAGCATCTCTGGCGGGTCGTTGCCGAGGATGGCGATGTGGAACTCCCGGCCCTCGATGAACTCCTCGACCAGGATGGGCGGGGCGAACTCGGCAAAGACGCGCTCCAGCTGGGCCAGGAGCTGGGCCCGGTCATACACCACGCTGCGCTGATCCACGCCAACGCTCGCGTCCTCGCGGGCCGGCTTCACGATGAGGGGGTAGTGCAGGCCGTGGCGAACCGCGATCTTCGGCTTCCAGAGCTGGTGAAACCGCGGCGTGGGCACGCCGCTGGCGAGCAGGAGCTGCTTGAGCAGGCCCTTCCGGCGGCAGAGGGCGAGGGCCATCGGGGTGGCCCCGGTGTACGGGATCCGGTAGAGGTCGAGGAACCCGGCCACCGCCGGCTCGAGGTCTGCCGAGTCGTGGAACGACTCGACCAGGTTGAAGACCACGCCCGGGCGGTTCCGGCGGACCAGGCGCTCGAGGTTGGCGATGTCCTCGGCGAGGTTGACGCCGCGGACCTGGAAGCGCTCCTTCCGAAGGCCCTCGATGATGGCCTCGTACTCCTCGGCCACGGTCGCGACGGCAATGTCATACTGCGGCTCGAAGCCCAGCGTGGCGGGGTCCACGTGCTTGAAGGCGTCGTACCCCTCGTCGCTCACGCTGTTGTAGAGGACCACCACCGAGCCGCGCGTGCGTGCCGTAGGCATCATTCCCTCATCCGCTTACCTTTTTGCAGCCCCGAACCGGATTGGACATGGGAATATACCCGCAACCCAACATCTGGCAGTGCGGCCCCTTCGCCCTGAAGCACGCCCTCGTCACCCTGGGCGTGCTCAAGGACGAGCGGGAAATCAGCAAGCTGGCCGGCAGCCACTGGTGGCACGGGACCGACGACCTGCAGCTGGGCCGGGCGGCCCGCCGGTTCAACTGCGACCTCCTCATGATCCGGCGGCACAACGAGCGCCAGGCCCGGACCGAGCTGATCCGCTACCTCCGGCGCGGCATCCCGGTGCTGCTCTGCGTGGACGAATGGAGCCACTGGCTCACGGCGGTCAACGTGGAACAGGGCAAGTTCATCCTGCTCGACAGCCGCGAAAAGAAGGTGGTGACGATCGCCGACTGGCCGACGCTCCGGCGGATGTGGGTGTACCACGAGGACGACGAGGTGGACGACACCGCCACCCACACCTACTTCGACCTCCACCCGGTGGTGCCGCGGGTTCGCCGCCAGACCAAGGCGCAGTTCTCCCTGGCGCGGGCCCGGATCCTCCGGCGCGCCGCCAACCGCCGACTCGCCGAGCTCTGGGACGTCTACCTGGGCGACCTGCTCGTCCTCTGCCGGACCCGCACGCCGCTCAGCCGGAAGGTCTTCTCGCTGGGCGAGTTCTTCCGGCGCCACGAGGAGATGATCATCGAGCAGGTGGATTACTGGCACGGCAACATTGACCACCGGGCGGCCAAGAACGTGCTCTACAACCTGCACTTCGTGGCCGACACCTACGGGCTGGTCGTCCCCGCGGGTCAGGAGAAGCGCACCATCGCCGGCATCACGGCCATCCTGAGCCTCTGGGCGGCGGGCGCCTACGGGGTGCAGCCGGTGTACGGCCCCCGCCCCCGGCGCCGCTGACCGGTCGCGCCGCCACCCCCGGACACGACAGAGCCGCCGGGATCCGAGGATCCCGGCGGCTCTTTCGTTCGCCGCTACCGGGAGGCGATCGAGTGGTGCGACCCCCGCCCGAGCATGAGGTTCGCGATTACCCCGGCGTGGTCGGCCGGCCAGATGAGCTGCCCGGCGCTGTTGCGGATGCGGTCGGAGGGCACCTCCCCGTAGAGGCTGACCTGACCCTGGAGCGAGTGAGGCCCTCGCGCATCGCCCAGCCCGCGGGTCCACACGTAATCGATTCGCTCGTGGAGCACGGACGTCCGGTTGGAGAGGTCGGCCAGATGGCAGCAGGTGAAGCCCCGGACGCCCGGCCGGAGCGCATGCCACACGTCGGTGAAGCCGCCGTCGAGCATCGCCTGGTAGGCCGGCGTGCCGGGTTCGGAGTTGAAGTCGCCCATGGCGATCACCGGCGACGCAGCGCCCAGGGAGGCCACCATCTCCCCGATCTGCAGGGCGTGGAGCTGCAGGAGGAGCTCCGCCGGGCCGGTCCCCTCGGTGTGGGTGCTGACGAAGGTGTAAGGCCGGCCCCCGACGGTGGCGTTCATCGAGACCCAGCCGCGCTGCAGGTCCACGCCGGGCGCCACGACGCCCAGGTTGGCCTGGAAGGTATGGCCGGCCGCCGACACGACCTCGACCCGGCTCGGATCGACCAGCATGACGTCGGCGTCGGTCAGGCTGATGCCCGGGGCCGGCGAGGCGGTGAAGTTGTCGAGCCGCACGGCCACGACGTAGTCGAGCCCTTCGGCCGCGAGCGCGTCGAGCAGGATCTGCTGGAAATCCAGGTGCACGCTGACGCCGAGCGGCGGGATGTCCACGCCGATCGTCGAGACCTCCTGCAGGCCGATCACCTCCGGGCGCCGCTGCTTCACCTGGAGCGCGATGGCCCGGGCCCGCGTCGGGAAATCGGTGCGTTCGATGGTGGCCACGGCGTCCAGCAGGGCCGGGATGTCGTCGGTGGGGTCCGGAGTGGCGAGGGCGGTGATGACGGCGTCGACGTCGGCCCCGACGTAGAGGTTCTGCGTCATGACGGTGACGTCGCGATCGCCGGCAAACCGCGTGTCCTGCGCCTCGATGGCCGAGGCGTCGCCCAGGGCGGGCGCGGTCGGCATCGGGTCCCCGGCACAGGCCGGGGTGAACACGACGGCAAGGACGGCCAGGTACTTCCGTGTGGACTGCATGCGGACCTCCGGTGTGGGGCGGGCACCCGTCCCTCAGGGTAGGCGGGGCACCCGGCGCGAATGTAGGGCTGCGTGAACGGCGCCGGAAGGGTCGCCACGGCCGGTCAAGCCCGCGTCAAGCACGGAGCATCCCAAGCACACACCCCCGCCAAACCGGGAGGTTCGACGGGGGTGCACAGACATATCGAAGAGCGGGCGACCGGACTCGAACCGGCGACGTCCAGCTTGGGAAGCTGGCATTCTACCAACTGAATTACGCCCGCGACCC
>DAOMFQ010000220.1:0-4038 GCA_035429905.1 Gemmatimonadales bacterium | reverse complement strand
ACCGTGGAATGGAATGACCTCTTGAACTCGCTTCGGCGGGAGGGCCTGCTCGTCGGCGCGCCGGCGTCGAGTGTCCCCCTGACCGGACTCGGGATCGACTCCCGCACCATAGGGGCAGGCCAGCTGTACTGCGCGGTGCGCGGCACGACGTCGGACGGTCACGCCTTCGTGGCCGACGCCGTCCGGAAGGGGGCGGCCGCCGTCATGGTCGAAGCGCCGGCCGGCGCGGGTGTCCCGGAAATCGTGGTGAGCGACGGTCGCCGGGCGGCGAGCGTCGCGGCACGGGCCTGGTACGGCGACCCGGCCGCCGGCATGACGCTCATCGGCATCACCGGCACCAACGGGAAGACGACGACGACCGGCCTGGTGCGGCACCTGTTCAACGCCGATGGTACGGCGGGGAGCATCGGCACCCTGGGTGCGTTCGACGGAGCGGGGCAGCCGGTACCGTCGACCGCCGGAAGCCTGACGACCCCGGGGCCCGTGGACCTGCACGCCACCTTCGCCGCGCTTCGCGACCGGGGGGTCACGCACGTGGCGATGGAAACGTCGTCGCACAGTCTCGACCAGGGGCGGCTGGACGGGCTGCTGTTCGCTGCCGGGATCTTCACCAACCTCACGCACGAACACCTCGACTACCACCGCACCATGGAGCACTACCTGGCGGCGAAACTCCGCCTGAGCGCGCTCCTGGGCCCCGCGGGCGTGGAGATCGTGAACGCCGACGACCCGGCGTGGGCCGCGATGCCGCCCTTCCCGCGTCGCGTGACGTTTGGCGAGTCGCCCGATGCCGACGTGCGGGCCGAGGAGGTTCTGCTCGAGGCCGGGGGGACCCGGTTCCGGATGACCGGCCGGTTCGGGAACGCCGACGTCCGCATTCCGCTGATGGGCTCCTTCAACGTGTCGAACGCCCTCGCCGCGGCGAGCGCTGCGCTGGCGCTCGAGATGCCGCTCGCGACCGTCGTGGCACGCTTGGAGGCGGCACCGCAGGTGCCGGGAAGGATGGAGCGGCTGGCCGATGCGCCGATGGTGGTGCTCCGCGACTACGCGCACACCCCCGATGCCTTCAGCCGGGTGATCGCCACCCTCCGCCCGCTCACGCCCGGGCGCCTCATCCTGCTGTTCGGGTGCGGCGGCGACCGCGACCGCACCAAGCGGCCCGAGATGGCGCGGATCGCCGTGGAGGGTGCGGACCTCGTGGTCATCACCTCGGACAATCCGCGCACCGAGGACCCGGAGCGGATCATGGACGACATGGAGGCCGGCATGGGCGGGGCCCACCACCTGCGCATCACCGACCGCGAGGAAGCCATTCACAAGGCGCTTGCGGGGGCCGGCAAGGGCGACACGGTCCTCCTGGCTGGCAAGGGCCATGAGACTTACCAGATCGTCGGTACCACCAAGCACCATTTCGACGAACGGACCATCGTCCAGGCGGCGTTGCGGGGCCGGGCGTGATCTGGACCAGCGGCAGCGTCCGGGAGGCCCTCGGACTGCAGGCCGGGTCGACCCCGGGGCAGACGTTTTCGTCGGTCTCCACCGACACGCGTTCGCTGCCGGACGGCGCGCTCTTCGTGGCCATCGCGGGGGAGCGCTTCGACGGGCACGCGCACCTGAACGAGGCGGCGGCCGCCGGCGCGCTGGGCGCGGTGGTGCGCATGGGAACGCCTCCCTGTCCCGGGCTCGAGTTCTTCGAGGTGCCGGACACCGTCGAGGCCCTGGGGTGGCTGGCCCGTGCCCGGCGGCGGCGGATCGGCGGTCCGGTGGTGGCGGTGACCGGCACCAACGGGAAGACCAGCACCAAGGAGATGCTCGCCGCCGCGCTCCGCACGCGGTTCCGGGTGCACGCCACGCGGGCCAACCTCAACAACCTCATCGGGGTGCCCCTCACGATCCTCGAGGCGCCGGCGGATACCGAGGCGCTGGTGGTGGAGGCCGGCGCCAGCGTCCCCGGCGAAATCGGCCGGTACCGGCAGATCATCGAGCCGACGGTGGCGGTGGTCACGAACGTCTCGGCCGGCCACCTGGAAGGGTTCGGTTCGCTGGACGGCGTGCTGGCGGAAAAGCTCTCGCTGGTCGACGGGGTGCCGCTGGCGGTAGTGGGGACCGATCCCCCCGGGCTGACGCTGGGCGCGCGGCGCCTGGCGCGCCGCGTGGTGACCGCCGGCCTCGACACCGGGGAGCTGCGGCCCGATTCGGTGACGCTCGACGCACGGGGCTGCGCCACGGTCGTGACCGAGCAGGGGCGGTTCACCCTGCCGCTCCCCGGCAGGCATCTCGCGGCCAACGCGATGCTGGTGTGGGCGGTCGCGATCCACCTCGGCCTCGACCCACGGGCCGTGGGCCGCGCCCTGGAGCGCCTGGAAGTTCCCGGCGGGCGTGGGCAGGTGATGGAGGCGGGCGGGTTCACGATCCTCAACGACTGCTACAACGCGAACCCGCTCTCCTTCCGGGCGGCGATCGCCACGGCGCAGGCCATGCGGGCCGGCAAGCGCCTCGTGTTCGTGGCCGGCACCATGCGCGAGCTCGGCGCGGAGTCGGCGGCGCTCCACGCCCAGATCGCTCGCGAGCTGGTGGCCCTGAAGCCCGAAGTGCTCGCGGCGGTCGGTGAATTCGTGCCGGCGCTGGAGGCCCATCGCGCCGAACTCGGCGGCCGGCTGGTGGTGGCCGCCGACGTGCCCGCGCTGGGCGCGGCGCTGTCGGCCCGGCTCGAGGGCGGGGAGCTGGTCGTGCTGAAGGCGTCCCGCGGCGTCGCCCTCGAACGTATAATTCCCCTCCTGACCCCGCGCGCCGCCCCCGGATCCTGAGGCCCGATGTTCTATTACTGGCTGGCCCCGCTCGGCAAGCAGTTCATCCTGTTCAACCTGTTCAACTACATCGCCTTTCGCGCCGCGGGCGCTGGGGTCACGGCGCTGCTGGTGTCGTTCGTCGTGGGCCCCTGGGTCATCCGGCGGCTGCGGGCGCACAAGATCGGCCAGGTGATCCGCGCCGAGGGGCCGGCCAGCCACCAGGGCAAGCGAGGGACGCCCACGATGGGCGGGCTCGTCATCATTCTGGCCACCCTGCTGCCAACGCTGCTCTGGGCCCGCATCGACAATCGCATGGTGGTGGTGGCCACCCTCGCGACGGTGTGGATGGGCGCCATCGGGTTCCTGGACGACTACCTCAAGATCGTGCAGGGGAAGTCGCGTGGACTGGTGGCCAAGTGGAAGCTGGCGGGCCAGTGCACCTTCGGCCTGGTGCTCGGGCTCTACCTGCTCTTCTTCCCGGTGGTCCCGGTCACCATCATCCCGGCCACGGCGACGACCGTGCCGTTCTTCAAGTACCTCGTGGTCAACTTCGCGCCCCTCCTCTTCGTCGGCTTCGTGGTGTTCGTCATCACCGCCTGGAGCAACGCGGTGAACCTGACGGACGGCCTCGATGGCCTGGCCGCCGGGCTCACCGCCATCGCCGCCGCCGCGTTCGCATCGTTTGCATACCTCTTCGGGCGGGTGGACTTCACGTCCTACTTGAACCTCATCTACCTGCCGGGGGCCGGGGAACTGGCGGTGTTCTGCGCCGCGCTGATGGGCGCGGCGCTCGGCTTCCTCTGGTTCAACGCCCATCCGGCCGAAGTGTTCATGGGCGACACCGGCAGCCTCGCCATCGGCGGCGCGTTCGGCACGGTGGCCATCCTGCTGAAGGCGGAGTTCCTGCTGGTGCTGATCGGCGGGGTGTTCGTGGCGGAGGCGGTGTCGGTCATGCTGCAGACGTCCGTGTACAAGTGGTTCAAGGGCACCCGCGGCCGGGAGTACGCCGACGCGCACAAGGTGTTCCGGATGGCGCCGCTGCACCACCATTTCGAGAAGCACGGGTGGGCCGAGACGACCGTCGTGATCCGGTTCTGGATCCTCGGCATCCTCTGCGCGCTGGTGGCGCTGGCCACGCTCAAGGTGCGGTGATGCTCGACGCCTGGCGCGCCGCGGGCCGCGAAGTGGCCGTCATCGGCCTCGGCAGGAGCGGCGTGGCGGCGGCCCGGCTGCTCCGCCGGCACGGCGT
>DAOMFQ010000219.1:0-4046 GCA_035429905.1 Gemmatimonadales bacterium | reverse complement strand
CACGGCGCCCGAGGCCGCCGGCGAGGCTCCCCCCAGCCGGGCCGCGAAGTCGCCCAGCCGCCGGAGCCCCGCCGCCGCCTGCGCCAGCGACTCGTCGTTGAGGTCGAGCTTCTGCCGATAGTGGGTCTGGAAGAAGAAGAGCCGGAGCGCCGCCGCGTCCACCCCGTCCTCCCTGAGATCGCGCGCCGTCGTGAAGTTCCCGAACCGCTTCGACATCTTGGTCCCGCGGATGCTGAGGAACTCGGCGTGCATCCAGATCCGGGCGAAGTCCGGCTTGCCCGTATGGGCGCAGCTCTGGGCGATCTCGTCCTCGTGATGCGGGAAGATGAGGTCCACCCCACCGGCGTGAATGTCGAGCACGTCGCCACCCCACTTCTCGCGGAGCAGGTCCAGGGCCATGGCGGAGCACTCGAGATGCCACCCCGGCCGGCCCCGGCCGAACGGGGCATCCCACGCCGCGAGCACCGCCTCGTCGTCCGGCTGGGCCGCCTTCCAGAGCACGAAATCCCGCGCGTCCTCCTTCGCGTACTCGTCGCTGCTCACCCGCCCGCTGGCGCCAGTGCGGAGCTCGCGCTGGTCCAGCTGGCTCAGCCGCCCGTACGCCGGGAATCGCCCGATGGCGAAGTACACCGAGCCGTCGTCGCCCCGGTAGGCGACGCCCTTGGCAAGCAGCGACTCCACCAGGGCGATCATCGGCGCGATGAATTGCGTGGCCCGCGGGTAGGCATGCGCCGGCCGGATGCGGAGGTAATCCCGGTCGGCGAAGAACGCCTCCGCGTACGGCTCCACGTGCTCGCGCAGCGTGACCCCGGCCTTGGACGCCGCCTGGATGGTCCGGTCGTCGACGTCCGTCAGGTTCATGATGTGGAACACCGTGAGCCCGCTCGCCTCGAGCCAGCGCCGCAGGAGGTCCTCGAAGAGGAACGTCCGGAAGTTGCCGATGTGGGCGAAGTTCCAGATGGTAGGTCCGCAGGTGTACAGCGAGGCCCGCCCCGGGGTGAGGGGGGTGAACGTCTCGAGCCGCCGGGTCATGGTATTGAAGAGCTGGAGTGGCATGCCGGAAACTTAACGCGCCACCGACCATTCGTAATCAACCCGGCTCTCGAGCACCACGAGGCCACGGGCACGGCAGGTGGCGAGGACCCCCTCCGCCGGCGCGCCACCCAACGGCAGCCGACACCAGCGATCGGATGCAGTGCCTCCGAGGCGGAGGGCGAGACGCCGGCTGGTGCGCAGCAGGTCGGCAGGCACCCACCCTGGCGCGGGGGCGCCGGTATCCAGGACCCGGTGGCAGAGCCGGACGAGTGTGCCGAGGTCGGGGGAAAGGAGCAGGATGACGGTGCCCGCGGCCGACAGCAGCGCGAGGGCGGTGTCTGACGCGACGGTGGCCCCCGACTCAAGTTCGACGACCGCCTGAGCGGGCGCCCGGATGGCCGCGTGCCGCAACGCCGCTTCGGTGCGGAGCCGCGGCCCGAATCGGGCGAGGGAGAATTCCAGGTCGTCCTGGGAGTTGCCGAGTGGATACTGGAGACCGGCGATCGTCCCGACCGGGAGCGCAAGGAGAAGCGACAACAACGAAGGGGCGTGCGTGGCCGGAGTCCGGGGCATGCCCGAACCATGGAGCCTCCGTGCCGGTGGCGCGTCACCTCCCGGGCGCGCGCGGGCGCCGCTTAGCGGCGGTCGGGTACCCGCGTGAGCAGGACGGGCCGGTCGGCGCCCCGAAGCACCTTGTCCGCCACGCTGCCCAGGACCATCCGGCGGAGACCGCGGGCCCCATGCGTGGCGAGCGCCACGAGTTCCGCCCCCGCGAGCGACGCCTCGTGAAGCACCGCCTGCGCGATGCCCGGCTCCACGATCACCCGGGTGGAGACCTTCACGCTCGGGCCCCGCAGCCGCGCGGCGACCGTCTCGAGGTACGAGGCGGCCTGCGCCGAAAGCGCCTCGGTCAGCCCCTCGTCCACCAGTGGCACCGCAGGCATGCCCGCGTCGGCGGTGATCGGCACCGGCGGCACCACGCGGAGCAGCACCACGTCGCAGTGCTTCGGGTCGGCCAGCGCCAGGGCCGGCCCGAGGGTCGACTCCGATTCCACCGAGCCGTCGAGCGCCACCAGCACCTTGCGGAACTGCTCGGCCCGCGGGATGGCGGTACCTTCGGCCGGCCGCATGAGGAGGACCGGCACCGTGAGCCGCCGGACCAGCGCGTCGGAGACGCTGCCGAGCCAGAGCCGGCTGATGGCCCCTCGCCCGTGGGTGGCGAGCACGACCAGGCCGAAGGCGTTGTCCTCGGCGTGCCGCGCAATCTGCTCCGCCACCTCGCCATCGAGCAGCACATGGCTCACGCGCGGGAATCCCCCCTCGTGGAGCCGCGCGGCGCAGTTCGCCAGGTACTGTTCCTCGGCGTCGCGGATGGCGGGGTCGACGGCCGTGGCCGCGACCGCACCCTCCGTGGCGATGGTCCAGGGAGGCACCGGGTCGTGCACCCGCACCAGTTCGAGGTGTGCGCCTGCCGCCTTCGACAGGCACGCCGCCCACGGCAGCGCCTGTTCGGCGAACGGAGAGCCGTCGAGCGGCACCAGGATGCTCTTGATCATCCGACCCTTCCTTTCGTGCGGGCCCCGGCGCTCAGAGGAACACCAGGCCGAGCAGCGTCGCGGCGCCGAGGAACGCGAGTCCCGCGCCGGCCCGCGCGCGGAAGCCCCGCGCGCCGAGGCCGACCGACAGCGCGAACTTCAAGACGGTATTGCTCAGGATCCCCACCGTGATCGCCCGGGCGGCGAGCCCGGCCATCGCCTCGCGGGGTTCGAGTTTCGCCATGGAAATCGTGAGCGCGTCCATGTCGGTCAGGCCCAGGAGCCCGGCCAACGGAAGGACGCCGGGGTCGCCGAATCGCGCGCGCACCCAGTCGAGCGCCATCAGGGAGAGCTGAAAGGCCACCGCCATCCGCACTGCGCTGCCCAGCTTGAGCGGACTCGCGGGCGGCGGCACGCCGGCCTCGGGGCGGCCCTCCTCCGGCCGTCCGGCTCGCAGCGCCCACGCCGTGAGCAGGATGCCCGCCACCAGCGGCAGCGCCAGATACGGCAACAGGGCCCAGCCGGCCGCGGCGTTCAATGCGAAGGTGACGACCGCCACCCGCACGAGGAGGACCGTGCAGGCCCCGACGACCCCGGCGGCCAGCCCGATGCCGACCTCGGGTTCGAGCCGGCTCTGCCGCGCGAAGGTGAGCGACACCGCGGTGGACGACACCAGCCCGCCGGCGAGCCCGGCGAACCCGTACCCACGGGTGGCGCCCACCACGTGCCGGGCCACGAATCCCACGAAATTGAGCCCGGAGAAGACCAGCACCAGGATCCAGAGCGACTGCGGGCGAATGCCACCCAGCGGCCCGTATGGCCCTGGCGGAAGGAGAGGCAGCACCACCAGCGCGAGCACGGCAAACTGCAGGGCGCCCCGGAGTTCCCAGTCGTCGAGCTTGCTGACGAAGCCGTGGATGCGGCTCTTCTCGTGGAGCGCCAGCACCACGACGACCGCCGCCGCGCTCGCCAATCGAAGGTGTCCAAGCCCCGCCATGGCGCCGAGGCCGAGCACCACCCGGGCGGCCACTTCGGTGGTGCCGTCGGGGTCCGAGCCGGCGCGGCGGGTGGCCATGACGTAGGCCGCAGCCACGAGGAGGGTGGCGCCGCCCAGCAAGCCGACCGACAGCGCCGCGGCGCCGCCGGCCAGCAGCCACCCGGCCAGACCGCCGGTGGCGCCGAGCAGGAAAAAGGTCCGGGCACCCGCAAAGCGGGCGTCCGGACCCGAGGCGTGCCCGGACCATTGGCGCTCGATGCCGACGGCCAGGCCGACCAGCGCCGCCACCGCGAGCCCCATCGCCGCATCTGGCTCGGCGAGGGGCGCCATGGCGGCAGCGGTCATGAAACTACTCCTTCTTTTCCGGGGCAGCGGGCGCGCTGCAGGACGTCGCTCCACTCTTGCAGCAGTCCATCGCCTGCCCCTTGCAGCACTCCATCGCCTGGCCCTTGCAGCATTCCATCCCGGCCGAACAGCCC
>DAOMFQ010000218.1:0-4051 GCA_035429905.1 Gemmatimonadales bacterium | reverse complement strand
TGGCCGGAGGCGTTCCACTGTCCACAGACCGCGACAAGCGCGTACGCGTCAACCGTCAAATCCGGATCAGTCCGGTGCGGGTGATTACGGCGGAGGGTGAGCAGCTCGGCGTGCTCCCGATCGAGGAGGCGCTCGCCGCCGCCCAGGATCGGGGGCTGGACCTGGTGGAGGTGGCGCCGACCGCCCGTCCCCCCGTCGTCAAGATCATGGACTACGGCAAGTTCAAGTTCGAGGAAGCCAAGGCGGCGCGCGCGGCCAAGAAGAAGCAGCACGTCATCCAGCTGAAGGAAGTGAAGTACCGGCCCGGTATCGACGACCACGACTTCGACTTCAAGACCCGCCACGCCCGCGAGTTCCTGGGCGACGGCAACAAGGTCAAGGTCACGCTGATGTTCCGCGGCCGCCAACTGGCCCACATCGACCTGGGCCGGGCCGTGCTCGACCGGGTCATCGCGGCCCTGGCGGACGTCGGCAAGGTCGAAATGGACGCGAAGCTCGAAGGCCGCAACATGACGATGGTGATCGCGCCCAAGTAGGGGCGCCCGATCTGAAAGGTGAGTGCACGATGCCCAAGATGAAGACCAAGCGGGCCGCCATGAAGCGGTTCAAGAAGACGGGGTCGGGGAAGCTCAAGCGCTTCCACGCCAACCACAGCCACATCCTGACGAAGAAGAGCCGGAAGCGGAAGAACAAGCTGAAGAAGGTGGCCTACGTGAGTTCGGCCGACTTCCCACGCGTCAGCCGCCTCCTCCAGGCGTAAGGGAGACACCATGCCTCGCGTAAAGAACGGCGTCGCACACCACGCCCGGAAGAAGAAGATCATGAAGGCCGCCAAGGGCGGCTTTCAGTCCCGCAGCAAGCTGTACAAGGCCGCCAAGGAGAACGTGGAGCGCGGCCTGGCGTATGCCTACCGCGACCGGCGCAAGAAGAAGAGCGAGTTCCGTGCGCTCTGGATCACGCGTATCAACGCCGCGGCCCGGCAGCACGGGCTCAGCTACAGCCGGCTGATGGACGCGCTCCGGCGGGCCGGTGTCGAGGTCAACCGCAAGGTGCTGGCCGACCTCGCGGTGCGGGATGCCGACGCGTTCGCCGCCATCGCCGAGGTGGCGAAGAAGGAAGTTGCCAAGACCGAGGTCGCCAAGGCCGCGAAGTAGGATCCGCGATGGCCGAGTCCCACCCACAATCCTTGCTCGACGCGCTCCGCCCCCGCCTCGCGGCGGTGGCGGCGCTCGACGCGGCCGCCCTCGAGGCCGAGCAGATCGCCGTCCTGGGCCGGAAGAGCGGCGCGCTGACCGCGCTCCTCCGGTCGCTGGCCGCGCTGCCGCCCGAGGAACGCCGGGCCATCGGCGCGGCCGCCAACGAGCTGCGGCAGGCGTTTGAATCTGCATTCGAGGCCCGGAGCAAGGCGCTGGCCACGACGGCCGGTGGCGGCGCATCGGGGCTGGACCTCACCATGCCCGGCCGCCGCCGCTGGGTCGGGGCGGAGCATCCGGTCACGAAGGTGGTCGAGGAGATCTGCGAGATCTTCCACGGACTCGGGTTCAACCGCGCCATCGGTCCCGAGGCGGAAACCGAGTGGACCAACTTCGGCGCGCTCAACTTCCCGGCCGACCACCCCGCCATGGACATGCACGACACCTTCTATCTCGACGTGGGCGGCGACGCGCGCCCCGGCGACGGGAAGGCCGTGCTCCTCCGCACCCACACGTCGCCGGTACAGGTCCGCACCATGATGGCGGGCCCGCCGCCCATCCGGGTGGTCATGCCGGGGGTGGTGTACCGGAAGGACCCCTTCGACCCGTCGCACGCGCCGGTGTTCTGGCAGGTCGAGGGGCTCGCGGTGGACGAGGGCATCTCCTTCGTGGACCTGAAGGGCACGCTGCTCCACTTCGCGCGCCAGTTCTTCTCCCCGTCCACGAAGGTGCGGTTCCGCCCCTCCTTCTTCCCGTTCACCGAACCGTCCGCCGAGATGGACGTCTCCTGCTATCTCTGCGGGGGCGTCGGCTGCCCGGCCTGCAAGGGCACGGGCTGGATGGAAATCCTGGGCTGCGGCATGGTGCACCCGAAGGTGCTGGAGAATTGCGGCCTCGACGCGGAGCGCTACACCGGTTTCGCGTTCGGGATGGGCCCGCAGCGCATCGCGATGCAACGCTACGGCATTCCCGACATCCGCCTGCTCTTCGACGGCGACATGCGGTTCCTTGCGCAGCTGGGCGGCGAGCGATGAACGTCTCCCGCCGCTGGCTCGAGGCCTTCGTGCGCCGCCCGTTGGATCCGCAGGACGTGGCCCGGCGGCTGGCCGCCCTCGGCGCCGCCGTCGACGCGATCGAACCCCTGCATCCGGGCCTGGAACAGGTCGTGGTGGCACTGGTTCGGGAGGTGCGGCCCCACCCGAACGCCGACCGGCTCCGGCTCTGCGACGTCGACGACGGCAGCGGCACCGCGCGCCACGTGGTCTGCGGCGCGCCCAACGTGGCGGCCGGCAAGAAGTACCCCTTCGCGCCGGTCGGCTCGACGTTACCCGGGGGCCTCACCCTCGAGCGGCGGAAGATCCGCGGCGAGGTGTCGGAAGGGATGCTCTGCTCGGCCCGCGAACTCGGGTTGGGCCAGGAGCACGATGGCATTCTCGAACTCACCACCGACGCGGCGCCGGGCACACCATTCCTCGAGGCGGTCCCGGTGGCCGACGAGCGGCTGGTGGTGGACGTCACCCCCAACCGCCCCGACCTCCTCGGCCACAAGGGCGTCGCGCGGGAACTCGCCTTCTCGCTCGGCGCCACCTTCCGCCTGCCGGTGGTGCCCTCATCGCCCGGGGCCGACATGCCGACCCCGGTCCGGAGCGGCGCGTCCGGCACCACCGGCGGCGTCCGCGTCGCCATCGAAGACGCCGAGGGATGTCCCCGCTTCCTCGGGGCGGTGCTGCGCGGCGTGCGGGTGGGCAAGTCCCCTGAGTGGCTCCGCGCGCGGGTCGAGTCGGTCGGCATGCGGTCCATCAACAACGTGGTGGATGCGACCAACTACGTGATGTTCGAGCTGAACCAGCCGATGCACGCCTACGACGTGTCGCGCCTCCAGGGGCCGGCGGTCGTGGCCCGGCGGGCGCGGCCCGGCGAGAAGCTCACCACGCTCGATGGCGTGGAGCGCGCGCTGGCGCCCTCGATGACGGTTATCGCCGACGCAGACGCCGCCATCGGCGTGGCCGGCGTGATGGGCGGAGCGCACTCCGAGGTGAGCGCCGACACGACCGACCTCTTCCTCGAGTGCGCCTACTTCGAGCCGAAGGGCGTGCGCGCCACCCGGCGGGCGCTCGGGCTGAGCAGCGAGGCCAGCTATCGCTTCGAGCGCGGCGTGGACCTCTGGAACGGGCCCGAGGTCCTGCGCCGGGCCGTCGAGATCATCCAGGCCACGGCGGGCGGCACGCTCGACGGCGAGCCGGTGGACCTCTTCCCGCAGGTTGTCCACCCGCCGCGCATCTTCCTCCGCCCCTCGCGCGTGGCCCAGGTGCTGGGCGTGGACGTGCCGTGGGACGCCATCGAGCGGTACCTCGTGGCCATCGGCGCCACCGTGGTGTCGAAGCCGGAAGACGGGCGCATCGCGGTGGACGTGCCCGGGTGGCGGCCCGACCTCGTGGCGGAAATCGACCTGATCGAGGAGGTCGCGCGGCTTCACGGCTACGACAACTTCCCGACCGAACTGCGCCCCTTCCGCGTGGGCGAGTTGCCCAGTGCGCCCACCGAGGCCATCGACGGCACCGTGCGCCGCGGCCTGGTGGCCGAGGGGCTGTTCGAGGTCCAGACCATGCCTCTCGGCCCGGACGCCGGGACCGACAGTGTCCGGGTGCTGAATCCGCTCTCCGCCGAGGAGGCGTGTCTGCGAAGCCGGCTCCTTCCCCAGCTCGTCCGGCGGGTCGAGGGGAACTGGGCGGCGCACACCCGCGACGTCCGGCTCTTCGAGATCGGCACCGTGTTCCGGCGTGGCGAGCCGGGGCAGGCGCCCGTCGAGGAGCGGCGGGCAGCCGGTGTCATCACAGGGGCGCGGGAACCGGCCCACT
>DAOMFQ010000217.1:0-4072 GCA_035429905.1 Gemmatimonadales bacterium | reverse complement strand
CCCCGCGTCCGGGGAGGCGCGCCTCCTCGCCCTGGTGGGGCGACGGTCGGCGGGGGAGCCCCTGGCGCACGTCGTCGGGGCGGCGGGGTTCCGTCGCCTCGCGCTGACGGCCGACCGACGCGCGCTGATCCCTCGGCCCGAAACCGAGGGGCTGGTCGAACTCGTCCTCGAGCGGATGCCGACCGGGAGCGTGGCCGACGTCTGCACCGGGAGCGGATGCATTGCCCTCGCGCTGGCCCAGGAGGGCCGCTACGACCGCGTCGTCGGCACGGACGCCTCGGAAGCGGCGCTGGCGCAGGCCCGCGAGAACGGTGCGCGCGCCGGGCTCACCGTGGAGTGGCGCCAGGGCGATTTGACAGCCCCTCTCGCGGGCGAGAGGTTCGACGTCCTGGCGGCCAACCCGCCGTACCTGACGCGGGCGGAGTACGATGCGCTCGACCCCGCGGTCCGGGCGTGGGAACCCGCGATGGCGCTGGAAAGCGGCGCCGACGGGCTCGATGCCACCCGCCGCCTGCTGGCGGACGGGCCCGGCGTGGTGAAGCCGGGCGGGTGGATTGCCCTCGAAGTGGACTGTGACCGGGCGGCCGCCGTGGCCCGCCTCGCGGCCGAATCCGGGTGGATGGAACCGGTCGTGTATCGAGACCTCTACGACCGCGCGCGGTTTGTGCTCGCGCGGAGGAGCGAAACGTCGTGATCTGGGAGAAGGCGCGAGACCTCGGCCGCATGATCGGGCAGTCGAACGAGTACAAGACCCTGCGCCGCACGGAGCAGGCGCTCCGTGAGGACGCCCCCACGGTGGCCAAGCTGGACGCCATCCAGCAGCTCGCCACCAAGGTGGACCAGATGATGTCCGCTGGGCAGATGCCCGACGCGGAAACGACCACCGCCTACGAAACCGCGGTGCGGGAACTCGAGGTCAGCGCGACGGGGCAAGCCTACGCCGTGGCCCGCGCCAACTTCGAGAAGCTGATGACCAAGGTGAACCAGGAAATCAGCGAGGGGATGGAGCAGGGCGCCACGAGCAGCATCATCACCCTCTGATGCCCGCGCCGGGACTGTTCGTCGTCGTCGAGGGGCCGGAAGGCTCCGGCA
This sequence comes from Gemmatimonadales bacterium, assembly GCA_035429905.1. Taxonomy (GTDB): domain Bacteria; phylum Gemmatimonadota; class Gemmatimonadetes; order Gemmatimonadales; family GWC2-71-9; genus SPDF01. The sequence continues at coordinate 2,980 of DAOMFQ010000217.1, read as the reverse complement.
AGTCCACCCTGGTCCGCGCCCTGGCAGCCAGGATGGCGGCGGCGGGCCAGGAACCGGTGGCGGTGCGCGAGCCGGGCGGGACCTCGGTGGCCGAATCGGTCCGTCAGGCGCTGCTCGAGGCCGACCACGCGGTGGCCCCGGTGGCGGAACTCTTCCTCTTCCTGGCGGCGCGGGCGGACCTGACCACCCAGGTCATCCGCCCGGCGCTCGATGCGGGCCGTGTGGTGCTGGCCGACCGCTTCACCCTGTCCACCGAGGTGTACCAGGTGGTGGGCCGCGGCCTTGATCGGGGGCTGGTGGCCGCAGGGAACGACGCCGCGACCGGCGGGCTCCGGCCCGACATCACGCTGGTGCTGGATCTTCCGCCCGGGGTCGGACGTAGGAGACAGGAGACGGCCGGCAAGGCGCTGGACCGGCTGGACCGCGAATCGGGTGCGTTTCACGAACGGATCTGCCGGGCCTATGTGGCGGTGACGGGGCCCGGCATTGTACACTTGGATGGGACCTGGCCGGCCGAGCGGTTGCTCGAGGCCGCCTGGACCGCCGTGCGGGACCGGCGGCCTGACCTTTGGAGGCAGTCATGAAGCAGCGGTGGGGGCTGATCCTTGCGGTGGCCTGCATTTCGTTCTTCTCGGGCGGATGGCTGCTGCAGCGGGGCGTGGACAACGACGGTGGCGTGTACAAGAGCGCCCGCCTCTTCGACGACGTGCTTGCGCGGGTGCAGGCCTATTACGTCGACAGCGTCAGCGAGTCCGCCCTATACCAGAAGGCGACCGACGGGATGCTGAACGAGCTCCACGATCCCTACACGGTGCTCCTGCAGGGCGACAACTACAAGGCGCTGACCGAGACCACCACCGGCAATTACGGCGGCCTGGGCATCCAGATCGACGTGCGGGACGGTTGGATCACGGTGGTCGCCCCGCTGCCCGATACACCGGCCGAGCGCGCCGGGATCCAGACCGGCGACCAGATCACCGCCATCGACGGGAAGACCACCGAAGGATGGAAATCCGATCAGGCCGTGAACACACTGCGCGGCCCGGCTGGCAGCGCGGTGGTGCTGACCGTGCGGCGGGTCGGCGTCCCGGCCCCGATCGAGTTCAAGCTCACGCGGGCCCAGATTCACAACCGGTCGGTGGCCTCGCCGACGCTCCTGGCGCCGCACACCGGCTACATCGCGCTGACCACCGTGAGCCAGGCCTCCACGAGTGAAATGCGGACGGCCATCGACAGCCTTCGGACGGCCGGCGCCACCGCGCTCATCCTCGACCTGCGCGGCAATCCGGGCGGGCTGCTGGACGAGGGAGTCGACGTGTCCGACCTGTTCCTCGATCCGGGGCAGGAAGTGGTGTCCACCAGGGGACGCGCCCCCGGCTCGTCGGAGCAATACGCCGACGCCAAGCCGCAGGCGTGGCCCGGCATGCCCATCGTGGTCCTGGTCGACGCCTTCTCGGCCAGCGCCGCCGAGATCATTGCGGGGGCGCTGCAGGATCACGACCGTGCGCTGGTGGTGGGCGTGCCGACCTTCGGCAAGGGGCTCGTGCAGTCCGTCTTCCGGATCGACCAGAACACCGCGCTCAAGATGACGACCGCGCGGTGGTACACGCCCAGCGGGCGCACCATCCAGCGCGACGCCTCGGACGAGCGGGACCAGATCCTCCAGGCGATGCTGGCGGCGGAGAACGGCGGCATCGTGCCCGACTCCGTGCTCCGCGCCAAGGGCGACTCGGTCAAGCTGCCCGAGTTCAAGACCGACGACGGCCGCATCGTGCTGGGCGGCGGTGGCATCGTGCCGGACGTGATCGTGCGGCAGGACACGCTCACCACCGCCGAGCGGGAGTTCGGCAAGGCGCTCGGCACCAGCGCGCAGGCCTACATGGATGTGATGACGACCTACGCGCTCGAGCTCAAGAACGCCGGCACCATCAAGTCGCCCAACTTCGCGGTGACGCCCGCCATGCGGGCGGAGGTGTACAAGCGCCTCCAGGCCAAGGGCGTGACCACGCTGAGCCAGGCCACCTTCGACGGTGCGGCCACGCTGGTCAACGAGCAGCTGGGCTACATCGTGGCGCGGTACCTGTTCGGACGGACGGCGGAGTTCCGCCGCCGCGCGGCGGACGATCCCCAGGTCCAGACCGCGCTGACCCTGCTCGGCAAGGCCTCCACGCCGCAGGCGCTGCTTTCCCTCGCGGCGGGCAGTCAGCCAGCGCCAACCAGGCAGTAGTCGGATGACGTTCCGGGTCGCCGTCATCGGCGCCGGCCGGATGGGCCAGGGCATCGCCCTGGCCCTTTCGCGTTCCGGGACCGCCGTCACCCTGCTGGGGCGCACGCCCAAGCCGGTTCCAGCTCCGCTGGTGGTCCGGGACAGGGACTGGGGCGTGGCCTGTCGCGGAGCCGACGTCGTGCTTGTCGCCACGCCGGACGCAGCCATTAGGCTGGTCGCGGAGCGGCTCCGTGCCGAGGATGGCGTCGGGCCGGAGCAGGCCGTGCTCCACCTGTCGGGCCTGCTGGGAGGGGATGCGCTGGGCGCATTGGAACCAACCGGGGCTGCACTCGGCTCGTTCCATCCGCTGCAGACGGTCGCGGATCCTCTGACTGCGGGTGAAAGGCTGCGCGGAGCGTTTGCGGGCATCGAAGGAGACGAGCGCGCCCTCGCCGCGGGAACTCGGCTGGCCGCGTTGCTTGGCATGACCCCGGTGCGGATTCCCGCACAGGCCAAGCCGGCGTATCACGCGGGGGCCACTCTCGTCGCCAACTACACCGTCGCCCTGATGGGCATGGCGGTGCGGTTGGCGGAGCAGGCGGGCGTGGCACCGGACACGGCCGCCAGGCTCTACCTGCCGCTCCTGCGCGGCGCCGCGGACAACCTGGACCGCATGCCGGCCGCCGCCGCGCTGACCGGCGCCATTCGGCGGGGGGACGCGGGCACCGTGGCCGCCCACCTGGCGGCCCTGGCCCCCCACGACCAGGTAGTGTA
>DAOMFQ010000216.1:0-4087 GCA_035429905.1 Gemmatimonadales bacterium | reverse complement strand
GCCCGGAGTTCCAGAGCCGCGTCGCAGCCATCATCGCCCAGGGCTGCCTGCCGTAGGAGGGTGCGGGGAAGGGGCGGGAGTGCGGCATTTTCCGCCTTGACAGCGGGCAGAGGGCGGGGGTGAACTGACGCTCTTCCAGCGCCCGGAGGCTCCCATTCGCACGCTCTTCATCGCGTTGAGCATCGCCGCCGCGGCTGGAAGCGCCGCTGCCGCCCCGCCGATGGTCGGCGGGTGTGCCGTCCTTCCCGCGGACAATTACTGGAACACGCCCATCGACACGCTGCCCGTGCACCCGAGCAGCGCGGCGTGGGTGGCGAGCGTGGGCGGCACCGCCAGGCTGCACGCCGACTGGGGCAACGTCCTCGCGGACAACTACGGCATCCCCTTCGCCACGGTGCCGGGCACGCAGCCGCTCGTGCCGATACTGCCCGATCCGGCCGAGGCCTACCCGGACGAGAGCGATCCCGGTCCCTACCCGATCCCGCCCGACGCGCCCATCGAGGGCGGCCCGGCGAGCGCGGGGGATCGGCACGTGATTGTCATCGAGACGACGAACTGTGTCCTGTACGAACTGTTCGTCGGCACCCCCGTCAACGGCGGCGCCGCGTGGACGGCCACTTCGTGGGCGAAGTGGCCGCTCAACTCCAACGTCCTGCGTCCCGCGGGCTGGACTTCCGCGGACGCGGCGGGCCTGCCCATATTTCCCGGCCTCGTGCGCTACGACGAGGTGGCCGCCGGCGAGATCGCGCACGCGATCCGATTCACCGCCGCCAACATCTGGGGCCGCGACGGGGCGACGGGCCAGCGCAAGTACCTCTGGCCCGCCCGCCACTGGTCGGGCAACAGCACGGTCTCGACCCGCCCGCCGATGGGGGCGCGCTTCCGCCTCAGGGCCTCGTTCGACGTCACGCCCTACCATCCGCAGACGCAGGTGATTCTCCGGGCGATGAAGAAGTACGGCCTGGTGCTCGCCGACGCCGGCAGCAACTGGTTCTTCCAGGGGACGTCCGACACGCGCTGGGCCGACGCGGTCTTCAGCGACTTCGCCTCGATCGCCGGCAGCAACTTCGAGGTGGTGGACGCTTCGGTGCTGCAGGTGGATCCGAACTCCGCGAAGGCGCAACTGCCGACGACGGCGCTCTCGGTGACCAAGGATGGCGCGGGCGGTGGCACCGTCACCTCGAGCCCTGCGGGGATCAATTGCGGCGCGACCTGCGCGGCGAGCTTCCCGACCGGATCGAGCGTGACGCTCACGGCAGCGGCAGCGGTCGGTTCGGTATTCGCGGGGTGGACCGGGGCGGGCTGCTCCGGCACCGGCGGCTGCACCGTCGCGCTCTCGGCACCCATCGTCGTCCATGCGACCTTCGTTCCGCAGGCCGGCACGCCCACCGCCGCCATCGTCCCGGCCTCGCTCGCCTTCGGCGGGCAGTCGATGGGTACCACCTCGCCCGCGCAAGTCGTCACGCTCACCAACTCCGGCACAGGCACCATCACCGTATTCGGTGTCGGCGTGACCAATCCGCCGTTCGCCCAGACCAACAACTGCACGAGTCTCGCCACGGGAACAAGCTGCACCATCAGCGTGACCTTTTCTCCCCCTCCGGCCGCGGGCGCAATTCTCGCGACGGTGGCAACGAGCGGAAGTGTCAGCATCGATACGGACATCAACGGCTTGGGCATGCCAAGTCCCATTGCTGTCGGCCTCACCGGCACCGGCGAAAAGTCGCTGGTGACGCACTACTACCGCTCGATCCTTCGGCGCGAACCGGACCCGCAAGGAAAGGCCTTCTGGGAAGGCGAGACGAACCGGATGGTGGTCCTGTCGACGAACGTGAACGAGGCGTGGCGCGCAATGGCGGCGTTCTTCTACCGCAGCGCCGAGTACGCCTCGTTCGGGCGCGACAACGCGGGATTCGTCACGGACCTGTACAACACCTTTTTCAACCGCGCGCCGGACTCGGGCGGCCTCGCGTACTGGACCGGCCAGCTCGCGCAGGGCATGCCCCGGGAAGTGGTGCTCGCGGGCTTCATGTTCTCGGCGGAGTTCGGCACCTTCACGCAGGCGATCTTCGCGGCGACGTCCGGCCGCGCCGAGGTGGACACCGTCGTGGACTTCTACCGCGGGCTCCTGGGCCGGCTGCCGGACATCGACGGCTACATCTACTGGCGCGACCAGTTCCGCGCGGCGCAGTGCGCGGGTGCGGCCGCGGTGAGCGCGCAGGCCGAGACCATCTCGAACGCGTTCCTCAACTCCGGCGAGTACGCGAGCCGCGCCCGCACCGATCCGCAGTTCGTGGGCGACCTCTACAACGCCTTCCTTCGTCGCGGCGGGGACCTCGCGGGCGTCCAGTTCTGGATCGCCCAGGTGGCCGGCGGCGGCTCGCGCTCGGCGGTACGCCAGCAATTCGTCGCGAGCCCGGAATTCCAGGGGCGCGTCGCCGCCATCGTCGCGCAGGGGTGCTTGCCATGACCTCGGCCGGCCGATTCCAAGCCGTCCTCTTCATCGCCGCGGGGCTCGCGCCCCTTCTCGCCGGCGCCGCGCCGCTCGGCGAGGCGACACTCCTCCCGGGCGAGAACATCCGGCAGGAATCGGGAGAGGTGACGGTGCCCGGCATCGGTTCGGTGACCGTGAACCGGTACACCTGGCGCGACAGCGCGGGCGACCCTCGCTCCGTCTCGCTGGTGCCAGCCTCGCCCTCGACCTCGGGCTACGCGGTGCAGATGACCTACACGGTCGTGGACGCCGGCGCGAAGCGCACGGCCACCATCAATGCGGATCCGGCGGGCGATGGCGGCTTCGGCTACTTCGTCTCCCACGAACTGGTGCGCACGTTCGACGTGGCCGCCGACCAGCCCATCGCGAACCTGCACGGCGAGGACGACTCGCCCCTCGGCCGCTACCTGCCGTCGACCGGCTCGGCGGTGTCGCTCGGCACCACGCAAGCCACGCACGAGTACCGGCTCAATTACCCGCACTGGGGCACGAAGACGGCAGTACCCGACCCCGACCCATTCTCCACCACGATCCCGGCCGACCTCTCCACGCACCAGAAGTACGACCTGCCCGTGGTGATCCGCTGGCACTTCGTGGCCGGGCAGGACTATCCGCTGTGGACGGCGGAGTACGACCTGTCCTCGGCGGGCGACCGCATCGCAGTCGACGTGCGGGGGCCTTACGGCGTCGTCCGCTTCAACGAAGTCGTGGGCCCGGACATCACGGCCCTGCGCTGGGGCGACAAGTATCGCTTCGAGGCGGACGCGGGCGCGCAGGAATTCGGGGCAAAGGCGCAGGCGGGGACGCTCGCATGGACGTGGAACGCGTCCAACACGGGGCGGCGCTACCACGCCCTCGGCTCGGGCGCGTACGAATTCGGCCTGGTGGACATCGTGCCCTTGGCGATTTCGAAGTACGGCGACGGCTTCGCGGACCGGCGGGGTTCCACTTTCGGAGCACTGGGCGGTTGCGGGGGCGCGGTGGGCTCGCTTCCCTGCGAGTACGAGTGGACCTACCAATCCTTCCAGTACGACATCGGCGCACCTGCGCGGCCGAAGTTCGCTTGGGGATCCTCGCCCTTCCTCGGCTCGTCGCTCACCAGCGTGTTCATCAACCCGACGGAGTCGATCCCGCTATCGGGAAAGGGGAAGATCCGCTACGGGCTGCACCTCGTGTTCGGACGCGCCGGAGCGGGCACGCCGCTCACTCTCGCCCGGGCCGCGGCGCCGCTCGAGGCCGCCCCGAACTTGACCGTCGCCGTCTCGCCGCCGGGCGGCGGAAACGTGAGCTACACGCTTCTCGGAGGCGGGGCTGCCTACACGGACGCGACCAGGACGCTCGCGCCGTGGGACTCGGTGAGCCTGGTGCAGGCGCCCGCATCCGGCTATACCTTCGCGGGGTGGGGCGGCGCTTGCGCGGGCGTGACGAGCACGCCGTGCATCGTGACGATGAGCCAGTCGCTCTCGGTCACTGCCAACTACGCGCTCAACGGTGGCACGGGCGTTACCGCTTCCCCCGCCTCGCTCGACTTTGGCGGGCAGTCGATGAACACGACGGCCCCTTCGCTGGCGGTGACGCTCACCAACGGCGGGG
>DAOMFQ010000215.1:0-4138 GCA_035429905.1 Gemmatimonadales bacterium | reverse complement strand
CCATGCAGGTGGGCACCGGCAAGGTGCGCGGCATCGAGGGGGTGGCGGGCGCCGCCGCCCGGGCGCTGGACGACATCGGCGCCGCGGTGCAGGAGGTGCGGACGGCGGCGGCGCTGGTCTCGGCGCAGGCGGCGCACAACCGGGCCATCGTGGACCAGCTGGGCGGCAAGACCGCCGAGGTGGCCGCGTCCGCCACGGAGCACGCCTCCGCCAGCCAGGAGGTGACGGCCGCTGCGGAGGAGCAGAGCGCCTCGACCGAGGAGATGGCCGCCGCCGCCGGCGACCTCCTCCAGGGCGCCACCCGCCTGACCGACGCCGTGAGCGCCTTCCGCACCTGAGCGGCGTCGGATTGCGATACAAAGCGCCCCCCCGGCTTCGGCCGGGGGGGCGCTGATTCTTCAGGGGCATTCGCCGCCTAGTGCTTCTTCTTCCTGGACGCCGGCTTCTTCTTGGCGGCCTTGGGCCGCGGCTTGGGCTTGGCGCGCTTGGCGGCGGGCTTCTTCCCGGCCCTGGCCTTGGCGGGCTTGGGACGGGCCGCCAGGCGGTCGAGCTTCTTCTGGTGGGCCTCGCGCAGCTCCGCCATCAGGCGGTCGCCCTCGTCCTCGGCCAGGAGGCCCCGGCGGGTGGCGTACTTCACCAGCTCATCGGCGTCGGCGATGTCGAACTCCGACAGCCGGGCGGCGGCCCGCATGACGCTCACGAGCGCATCGGCCACCGGGCTCCGGAGCACATTGGCGATCCCGGGGAGGCTCTCCAGCAGGGTCGAGATCTGGGCACCACCGAGTTCAGACACCACGACTGCTCCTCTGGCGCGGGTCGGGGTACCGGCACCCTAACGTCATGCCGGGCCGGGCGTTGCAGGCGCCAACGTACCACGGCGGGCCGCCCCCCGTCAAGCGAGTGGTTGGGATGGGCCGTCGGCAATCGGAAACGGTGTCATTCAGAAACGAAATCGGCGCCATTATGGCGCCACTTACAAATCATCATAAGTACACTAATCGGTATCAGGCCGACCAGCCGTGCTTTGCGCCCATCGCCGGCGAGCCCTACATTGGACTTGGGATTGGGATGCCGCATCCCGATCTGGAAGGACCAGCGATGGGACGACGGGGCATCAAGGAGTTTCGCGCCCCGGAGGCGCTTGCCCTGGTCGCTGCTGACCGCGACCGGAAGCCGCTGGTGTGCCCCTCCTGCGGTACCGAGACCATCACCCGCACGCCCCGCCGCCCTCCGTCCTCGGCCCCGCCCGAACTGGGGCGGATCGTCCTGCACTGCAGCAAGTGCGGGCGCAGCGCCGCCTACCTGCCCCGCGCCCCCGACCAGTCGCGCAGTCCCGAGGCGCCCTGGCACCCCCCCGAGACCGCCTAGCGTCCGAGCGTGCCGCGATAGATCAGGTAGGGGATCAGCACGTACAGGATGAGGTCGCGCACGAGGTAGAAGACCACAAAGGCGAGGATGGCGCGCCAGCCGAGGCGCCGCACCTCCGCCCAGGTGCGGGGGAAGCGGAGCCAGCCGCGGCGGCGCCCGGCGGGGCGCGCTGCCGTCACCTCGGGCGGGAGAAGGTCCGGCTCCACCGGATGGAGGTCAGGAAGGGGAGCGGCTTCCAGCTGTCGGGGTCATAGCTGTAGTAGATGAACATCGGCCGGCCCCGGACGTTCTTGCGCGGGAGGAAGCCCCACATCCGGCTGTCGTGCGAGTTGTCCCGGCTGTCGCCCATCATGAAGAAGCTGTCGGCCGGCACGACGATCGGCCCCCAGTCCTGCAGGTCGGGGTTGTAGGTCGCGGTGTCCCGCCCCACCAGGTACTTGACCTGCCAGCGCCGCATCTGGATCCGTTGCTCGGGCGCCGCCATCGGCAGCGGCGTGGCGTGCACCACCCACGGCTCCACCAGCCGCTCGCCGTTGCGGATCAGCTGTCCCCCCTCCATGGCCAGCGTGTCGCCCGGCATCCCGACCAGTCGCTTGACTACGTCGATCGGCTCCTCCACGGAGTCGAAGACGAGGATGTCGTTCCGCACCGGCTCCCGGAACGCCGGCAGCCGCTTGTGCACCAGCGGCACTTCGGCGCCGTAGAGGGCCTTGTTGACGAAGAGGAAGTCGCCGATGAGGAGCGTGTTTTCCATGCTCCCCGACGGGATGCGGAACGCCTGGATCAGGAAGGTGCGCAGGATGAGCCAGACGACCGCCGCCACCGCGATGGACTTGATCCAGTCCCAGAGCCAGGAACGGAACCGCTGCGTGGCGGGAAGGTGGGGCTGGGCCATCGGCACACGGGCTCCGGGGTGGGGACGGGGGCGAGCAAAGCTAACGGGACCGGCGCGGGGGGTGAAGCGGGCCCCGCCAGCCGCCGACCCTACGCGGGGCTCACGGGGCCGGTTTCCGCGCCGCGCCCGGGGTCAGCGCACCCAGTCGGCGATGAAGACGTTGGTCTCGCCGCGGGTCTTGGCGTACCGATTGGACGCCCAGACCAGCTTCTTCCCGTCGGGGCTGAACATCGGGAAGCCGTCGAAGTCGGGGTCGAAGGTGACCTGCTCGAGCCCGCTGCCGTCCACGTTGACCAGGAAGAGGTCGAAGTTCCGCCCCTTCGGGTCCTTGTGGTTGGAGCTGAAGATGATCTGCTTGCCGTCGTGCGTGAAGAAGGGCGCGAAGTTGGCCCCGCCGAGGTGGGTCACCTGGCGCGGGTTGCTGCCGTCGGCGTTGGCCACCCAGATCTCGAGGTGGGAGGGCCGCACCATCCGCTGCCCCAGCAGCGACAGGTAGTCGGCGCTGTCGGCGGCGGTCTCGGGGTAGGACGCGCGCCAGACGATCTGCTTGCCATCCGGCGAATAGAACGCCCCGCCGTCGTACCCGACCCGGTTCGTGATGCGCCGGACGTCGGTGCCGTCGAGGGCCATGGTGTAGAGGTCGATGTCGCCGTCGCGGGTGCTGGTGAAGATGATCCGCTTGCCGTCGGGGGAGACCGTGGCCTCGGCGTTGTACGACTGGTTGTCGGTCAGCTTGACGAGGTCGGTGCCGTCGGCGCGCGCGGCGTAGATCTCGAAGTGGCCCAGCGGCCACACATAGCCCTTCGACATGTCGGGCCGAGCCGGGCAGGCGCGGTCGAACTCGAAGGTGCTGCTGTAGAGGATGCGGCGGTCGTTGTCATAGAAGAAGCCGCAGGTGGTGCGCCCGTACCCGTTGGAGACGCGGCGCAGCCCCGAGCCGTCGATGTTCATCACGTATTCCTGGTCGCAGCCCGCCACGAGGTCTTCCTGGCGCTGGAAGATCAGCTGCTTGCCCGACTTCGAGAAATACGCCTCGGCGTTGTTGCCGCCGTGGGTCAGCTGGAGGACGTGCTGCAGGCGGGCCTCACCGGGCAGGGTGGCCACCGGCGCCGCCGGCGTGGCCACGACGACCGGGCTGCTGCAGGCGAGGGAGGCGAGCGCGGCCGTCGAGGCGGCCAGGGCAAGGGTACGAATGGGAGTCTCCTGGAAACAGGCGAACCAGTGTAGGGGCGCCGGTCGGGCGCCGACAATCCGTACGACTACGGACGCTCCGCGAGCGCCGCCAGCACTTCCGCCGCATGCCCCGCCGGGCGCACCCGCGGGAAGACCTTCTCGATCCGGCCGGTGGGACCGATGAGGTAGGTGGTGCGCAGGATCCCGAAATAGCTGCGCCCGTACATCTGCTTCCTGCCCCAGACGCCGTACGCCGTGGCCACCGCGTGGTCCTCGTCGGCCAGCAGGGGGAACGGCAACGCGTACGTCTTCCGGAACCGGGCATGGCTTGCCGGGCCGTCCGGCGACACCCCGAGCACCTCCGCGCCTGCCTTCCGCACCCGGGCCCAGCTGTCCCGGAAGCCGCACGCCTCGGTGGTGCACCCGCTCGTGTCATCCTTGGGGTAGAAGTACAGCACCACGTGCCGGCCCACGAAGTCCCTGAGCGCCACCGTCTCCCCCGAGTCGGAGGGGAGGCGGAACGCGGGGGCGCGGGCGCCTTCCGCCAGCAGGCTCATCGGCTCCCCCTCCCTCGCAGGCAATCGGCGGTCCCAAGGGTAGCCGCTCCACGGCCCCTCGGCCAGCCGCCCGGCCCGGGCGGGGTCCCGGCGACTCTCACGGCCGAGGGCTCCGGATCAGGATGCCGGTCACGTCGCCCACGCC
>DAOMFQ010000214.1:0-4146 GCA_035429905.1 Gemmatimonadales bacterium | reverse complement strand
TGCTGCCGGGCACCGGCGGGACCCAGCGCCTCTGCCGCCTCATCGGCAAGTCGGCCGCCATCGAATTCATGGTGACCGGCGAGACCTTCTCCTTCGAGAAGGCCGAGGAGATGGGGCTCGTGAACCACGTGTTCGAGAAGGACGGATTCTGGGAGCAGGTGCAGATGTATGCCAAGCAGTTCTGCCCGCCCAACAAGGCGTCCAAGGCGGTCGGCGCCATCAAGCGGAGCGTCCAGTCCGGCATGGACCTCCCCTTCGAGAGCGCGCTGACCCTGGAGCGGGAGCTGCAGCAGCAGCTCTTCCAGTCGTCCGACGCCAAGGAAGGACTCGCGGCGTACGTCGAGAAGCGGATGCCCGCCTTCGAGGCCAAGTAGCAGGTGCGCACCGACCTCTTCATCGGGAATGCCTGGGCCCCGGCCGACAGCGGCCGGCGGTTCGAGGTGCTGAACCCCGCCACCGAGGAAGTGCTGGCCTCGGTGGCGGAGGGCGACTCCTCCGACATCGACCGGGCCGTTTCTGCGGCCCGGGCCTGCTTCGAGTCGGCGGCGTGGCGGGGGCTTTCCGGGCGGAAGCGCGGCGCGCTGCTCTTCAAGGCAGCAGACCTGCTCTCGGCCCGATTGGTCGAGATGGCCGAGCTCGAGACCCGGCAGAACGGCAAGCCGCTCTTCGAGTCGAAGATCGACGTCTCGTCCACGGTGGAGACGCTGCGCTACTACGCGGGGTGGTGCGACAAGTTCGGCGGCGAGACCGTCCCGGTGGACGGCAACTTCCTGACCTACATCCGGCACGAACCGATCGGCGTGGTGGGCGCCATCGTGCCGTGGAACTTCCCGCTCAACCTGGCGGGGTGGAAGTTCGCGCCCGCCCTGGCGGCGGGCTGCACCGTGGTGCTGAAGCCGGCCTCCGAGACCCCGCTCACCGCCCTCCTCATGGCGGAGATTTTCGCGGATGCGGGCCTGCCACCGGGGGCGTTCAACGTGGTGCCCGGCCACGGCTCCACGGCCGGCTCGGCGCTGGTGCGCCACCCCGGCGTGGACAAGATCTCCTTTACCGGCTCCACCGGCGTCGGCAAGCGGATCATGAAGGAAGCGGCTGAGAGCGTGAAGCGCCTCACGCTGGAGCTGGGCGGCAAGAGCCCCAACATCATCTTCGACGACGCCGACATCGCCGCCGCCGTGCGCGGGGCGCAGACCGGCATCTTCTACGGCAAGGGCGAGGTCTGCGCGGCCGGCAGCCGGCTGCTGGTGAGCCGCAAGGTGAAGGACCAGGTGGTCGAGCAGCTGGCCGAGCGGAGCAAGAAGCTCACCCCCGGCGACCCCTTCGACAAGAACACCCGGCTCGGCGCCATCGTGTCGAAGCAGCAGCAGGAGAGCGTGCTCAAGTACATCGGCATCGGGAAGTCGGAGGGCGGCACCATCGTGTCGGGGGGCAAGGCGGCCACCGTGAACGGCAAGGGCTACTTCGTCGAGGCCACCGTGTTCGACGGCGTCAAGCCGGAGATGACGATCGCCCGCGAGGAGATCTTCGGCCCGGTACTGGCCGTGCTCGGCTTCGACGACGAGGAGGAGGCCATCGCCCTGGCCAACCAGTCGATGTACGGACTGGCCGCCGGCGTCTGGAGCCGCGACGTCGGCCGCGCGCACCGGGTGGCGCACGCCATCCGCGCCGGCACCGTCTGGGTCAACACCTACAACATGTACGACCCGGGCGCGCCGTTCGGCGGATACAAGGAGTCGGGCTTCGGCCGCGACCTGGGCCGCACTGCGCTCGAGCAGTACACCGAGAGCAAGACGGTCTGGATCGCGCTGTGACCGACGCGTTCATCGTCTCGGCGGTGCGGACGCCGATCGGGCGCGCCGGTGGCAAGCTCGCCGGCGTGCGCGCCGACGACCTCGCCGCGCTGGCCATCCGGGCCGCCGTGGAACGAGGCAGGCTGCCGGGCGACCGAATCGACGACGTGATCCTCGGCTGCGCCAACCAGGCGGGCGAGGACAACCGCAACGTGGCGCGGATGGCGCTCCTGCTGGCCGGCCTGCCGGTCGAGGTGCCCGGCCAGACGGTCAACCGGCTCTGCGGCTCGGGGCTTCAGGCGCTTGCCAGCGCCGCCCAGGCCATCCGGGCGGGGGAGGGCGATCTCTTCGTGGCCGGCGGGGTAGAAAGCATGACTCGCGCGCCGTACATCACGCTCAAGAGCGGCACGCCGTGGGACCGCGGCACGCCGCAGGTGGCGGACTCCACCGTGGGCTGGCGGTTCACCAACCCTGCCATGCCCGCCGAGTGGACCATCTCGCTCGGGCAGACGGCGGAGAAGGTGGCGGCAAAGCACGGAATTACTCGGGCGGAACAGGACGCCTTCGCGGTGGAAAGCCAGCGGCGGGCGCAGGCGGCGATGGCCGCCGGCCATTTCGCAGCGGAACTGGTGCCGGTGCCGGTCGCGGGCCAGCCGGAGCCGGTGTCGGTAGACGAACACCCGCGCTCCGGCGTCACGATGGAAGGGCTGGCCAAGCTCTCCGCCGCCTTCGCCAAGGGGGGTACCGCTACTGCCGGCAACTCGAGCGGCATCAACGACGGCGCCGCCGCCCTGGGCGTGGCCAGCGCGGCCGCCGTCAAGGCGCACAAGCTCACGCCCCTGGCCCGGATCGTGGGGACGGCGGTGGCTGGAGTGGACCCGAGCCTCATGGGCCTTGGCCCGGTGCCCGCCACGCAGAAGCTCCTGGCCCGGCTGGGGCTCTCGGTGGCGGACCTGGACCTGATCGAGCTCAACGAAGCGTTCGCGGCGCAGGCCCTTCCCTGCATCCGGGAGCTCGGCCTCGACCCGGCCCGGGTGAATGTGTCCGGCGGGGCCATCGCGCTGGGGCATCCGCTCGGCGCCAGCGGCGCGCGGATGACGGCCACGCTGGTGCACGCCCTCCGGCGCACCGGCGGCCGGTACGGGCTGGCCACCATGTGCATCGGTGTCGGGCAGGGGATCGCGACGGTCATCGAGAGAACAGAGGACTGGGGACTGAGGACTGGGGACTGAGGACTGAGGACTGAGGCGCGATGATCGAGACGGTGAGTGCGGGTATCAATAGCGCGATCGGAGTCCACGTCGCTGGCGGCGTTGGGACCATCACGCTCGACCGCCCCGACCGACTCAACGCCTTCGACGTCCCGATGCTGCGCGACCTGGCGGACGCAGCGCGCGCGCTCGCGGGAGACGCCGAGGTCCGCGCCATCGTGCTGACCGGCAGCGGACGGGGCTTCTGCGCCGGGGCCGATCTGGCGCGGCTGGCGGAACCCGCGAGCCGGATCGACGAGGCCGAGGCGATGGAACTGGTGCGCATCGGCTCGGAGGTGGTGCAGCTGCTGCACCGCGCGCCGAAGCCGGTGCTCTGCAGCCTCAATGGCCCCGCGGCCGGGGGCGGTGTCGGGCTGGCGCTGGCCTGCGACATCCGGGTGGCCTCGGAGAACGCCTCGCTCGGGCTCGTGTTCCACCGACTCGGCTTCCACCCCGACCTCGGCACCAGCTGGTTCGTGCCGCGCCTGGTCGGGAGCGCGGCGGCGCTCGAGCTGCTCTGGACCGCCCGGATGATCCCCGCGGCCCGGTGCCTGGAGCTCGGCCTGGTCAACCGGGTGGTGCCTGCCGAGCGGCTGCAGGCGGAAACGGCGGAATGGGCGGCCAGGCTCGCGGCGCTGCCGCCGATCGCCGCGCGGCTCGCCAAGCGGGCGGTGCGGGAGGCGGAGTCCACGACGCTGGCGGAATCGCTGGTGATCGAGGCCCGCCACTGTCAGGAGTGTTTTCGCAGCGCGGACGCCGCCGAAGGGCTGGAGGCGTACCACGCCAAACGGGTTCCTGTATTCCACGGACGGTGAGGAACGACATGCGGAAAGTGAACAACTTTGACGACTGGATCGACTACTTCCGCTACTGGCAGGACTCGATCGGCATTTCCGAGAAGGAAATGGCCGGCACGCCGTTCCGGAAAGTGGGGTTCGAGGCCAAGTTCGGCGAGCCCGAGGCCGAGACCATCGAGTTCGGCCACTACAAGGGGCAGACCAAGTGGCCGACGATCATGCACATCCCCGACCAGCGCATCCGCGACGCGCTGCTCAACCTGATCGTCTTCCAGGGCGACACCGAGTTCGCCTCGGTGGAGCAGCAGC
>DAOMFQ010000213.1:0-4173 GCA_035429905.1 Gemmatimonadales bacterium | reverse complement strand
GACGGCTACGAGGTGACCGACCTGGTGCACGGCGACACCGTCACCGAGGTGCTCAACTACGTGCAGTTCCACGGCTCCGACCTGCTGGCCACCTGGCGCCGCAAGGTGACCGCGGCCCGTGACCTGACCCGCGCGGAGGCGAACTCGTTCATTGCCGACTACGTGGCCGGGCTCGAGGGGTACACCTATCTCGAGGGGAACGCCCGCGTCGAGTAACGCCGGGTGGGCCTGGACGCACCGAGGGGCGGGGATCGCAGGCGATCCCCGCCCCTCGCGCGTTGCCGGCTGCGCCCGCCTACTTGCGCTTGGCGATCGGCACGAACGACCGGGTATCGGGGCCGGTGTAGATCTGCCGGGGCCGCGCGATCTTCTGGTCCTGGTCGGTGATCATCTCTTCCCACTGCGCGAGCCACCCGGGCATCCGGCCCAGCGCGAACAGTACCGTGAAGTAGTCGGTCGGGTACCCCATGGCCTGGTAGATGAGGCCGGAGTAGAAGTCCACGTTCGGGTAGAGCTTCCGCTTGATGAAGTACTCGTCGGACAGCGCGATCCGCTCGAGTTCCACCGCGATTTCCAGCTTCGGGTTGAGCCCGGTCTCGGCGAAGACCTCGTCGGCCACGCGCTTGATGAGCTTGGCCCGCGGGTCATAGGACTTGTACACCCGGTGCCCGAAGCCCATCAGGCGGCCCTCGCCGGCCTTCACCCGCTCGATGAACGCGGGAATGTTCTTCTTGTCCCCGATCTCGTCGAGCATCCGGAGCACCGCCTCGTTGGCGCCGCCGTGCAGCGGACCGTAGAGCGCGGCGATGCCGGCCGAGATGGCCGAGAAGGGGTCCACGCCGGAGGAGCCGACGCCGCGGACGGCGCTCGTGGAGCAGTTCTGCTCGTGGTCGGCGTGCAGGATGAGGAGGATCTCGAGGGCCCGCTGCAGCACCGGGTTCGGCTTGTGCTGGCCGCCGATGCTGAACGTCATGTTGACGTAGTTCCCGATGTAGTCGAGGTCGTTCCGGGGGAACTCGTAGGGCAGGCCGCGGGTCTGGCGGAAGACGAAGGCCGCGAGCGTCGGGATCTTGGCCATCAGGCGGACCCGCTGGATGTAGCGGTTGTCCGGGTCGTGGACGTTCTTGGCGTCGGGGTAGAAGGTGGAGAGGGCGCCGACCACGCCGAGCAGCATGCCCATCGGGTGGGCGTCGTACCGGAACCCCTCGAGGAACTTGATGATATTGGTGTGGACGTAGGTGTGGAACATGATATCGTGTTCCCACGTCGCCAGCTGCGCCGCGGTGGGCAGCTCCCCCTCGTTCAGCAGGTAGGCCACCTCGAGGAAGCTGGCCTTGTCGGCCAGTTCCTCGATGGGATAGCCGCGGTAGCGGAGGATGCCGCGGTCGCCGTCGATGTAGGTGATGGCGCTCCGGCAGGCGGCGGTGTTGGTGAACGCCGGGTCGTAGGTCATCAGGCCGAAATCGTCGTCGGACGTCTTGATCTGGCGGAGGTCGATCGCGCGGACGGTGCCGTCGGCGATGGGGACCTCGTACTGCTTGCCGGTCCGGTTGTCGATGACGCTGAGGGATTCGTTGGACACTGCACGGTCCTCGTCGGGGGAAGGGCGGGGCGACGCGGGGGAAAATAGCGGGGCGGCGAGCCGGGTGAAAGCCGGTTACGTTTGTCCGCCGATGCCCTCCGCACCGCTTTCCATCGCCACGCGCGCCCGCGGCGCCCTGCTCGGCCTGGCCGCCGGCAACGCGCTCGGCGTCCCCTCGGAGCCGATGGGCACGCCCGAGGCCGTCCGTGCCGCCTTCCCGGGCGGCCTTCGGGACATCGTCCGCACCGACACACCGGCCTCCCCCTTCGACGACGACACCGCCATGGCGCTGCTTCTGGCCGAGGAGCTGCTCGCGGGCGAGGTGGACCTCGAGCGGCTGGCGCACCGGTGGATCGACTGGATGGACACGGACGGCCGGGGCATCGGTACCTGGACGCGCACGGCGCTCAACCACATCCGGACCCACGGCTCGCCGCCCTCCGGCACCGGGGGCGTCGCCACGAATGGCGCCATCATGCGGGCGCTCCCGGTGGCGCTGGCGACCCGAGGGACGCCGCGCAACCTCGTGGCCGGCACCTGGCACACGGCGGCGCTCACCCATCCCGACGACCGCTGCACCTGGGGCGCGGTAGCGGTCAACGTGGCGGCCGCGGAACTGCTGTCCGGGCGCCGCGACTTCCTCGCCGACGTGATCGAGGTCCTCCGCGTCAACGACGCGCCGGCGGAGCTCCTCGCCGCGGTGCGCCGGGTGCCGGTCGAGCGGCGTGAGGACCTTCCGATCGTCGGCGAGCGCGCCGGCGACGCGGTTCGTTGCGTGGAAATCGCGCTCTGGGCGGCGTGGCACGAGCCCAGTCTGGAGGAGGGGCTCATCTGGCTTGCGAATGCCGGGGGAGACAGCGACACCAACGCCGCGGTAGCGGGCGGGCTCCTCGGCGCGCGCGATGGGGAGGCGGCTATCCCCGCACGCTGGATCGCCGCGCTCCCCGAGGTCGAGCGGCTGCGGTCCATTGCGCTGCGCCTGGTGGGCGAGCCGGCGTAGCGCGGGGCACGCGACGGCGATATATCTCAATCCCCGCCCCCGCCCCCCAGACCGGAAGGCCGTCCCGATGACGCGACGTTTCCTGCTGCTGTTCACCCTGGCCGCCGCTCCGCTCGCCGCCCAGACCGGCGTCGACACCACCGGTGCCGGCGCCCTGATCGACCAGGCGCTGAACCACTCCGAGGTGATGAAGAACCTCGAGTACCTCACCGACGTGATCGGCCCGCGGCTCACCGGATCGCCCGCCACCAAACATGCGAACGACTGGACCGAGGCCCGGTTCAAGGCGTACGGGCTGGCCGGGTCGCAGGAGACCTGGCAGTACGGAGTGACCTGGGAGCGAGGGCCGATCGCCTTCCGGCTCGAGTCGCCGTTTCCCCGCAACCTGACGGCGCACAGCTGGGCCTGGACCGCGGGCACCGGCGGGAAGACACTGACCGGCCCAGTCGTCCGCATCGACCGGTCCACGCCGGAAAGCCTGGCGGTCTACAAGGACAAGGTGAAGGGCGCATGGCTCCTGCTCGCGCCGGCGGCCAACATCTGGAATCCCGACGGGCCGCCGATGACGCCCGCCGATTCCGCCGCCCAGCGCGCCGAGCAGCAGGCCCGGCAGGCCGCGTTCCGCGCGCAGAACCAGGACACCTCCGAGGCGGCGCGCCAGGCCCGCCGGCAGTTCGCCGTGGACCGCAACTACCTGCTGAAGCAGTACGGCGCCCTCGGTGTCCTCACGGACGCCTCCAAGCAGTTCGGCCTGATGAACATGTCCGGCTCGGCGTTCAGCCCCTCCCCGCTGCCGAACGTCGTCATCGCGCACGAGGACTACGCCCAGCTCGACCGCCTCCTGGCGCAGGGGATCGCGCCACGGGTGTCGGGCAGCGTGGACAACACGATGGGCAAGAAGCCGGTGACGCAGTGGAACACCATCGGCGAAATCCGGGGGACCGAGTGGCCCGACCAGGTCGTGATCCTCGGTGCCCACCTCGACAGCTGGGACCTCGGCACCGGCACCACCGACAACGGCACCGGATCCATGGTGGTGCTGGAAGCAGCGCGCGCGATCATGCAGAGCGGGCTCAAGCCGAAGCGGACGATGCGCTTCATCCTGTTCACCGGCGAGGAAGAGGGGCTGCTCGGCTCGCGGGCCTACGCCGCGCAGCACGCCGGCGAGGCGGGCAAGATCCAGGCGGTGCTGGTGCTCGACAACGGGACGGGGATGATCACCGGGATGGCGCTGCAGGGCCGCACGCAGGACGAACAGCTCTGGAAGGACCTCCTGGCGCCGGTCGCATCCCTCGGGGCGGGCACCGTGCGGGACGCCAACAAGGGTGGCACCGACCACCTCGCGTTCATTCCCTACGGTGTGCCCGGCTGGAATTACGACCAGGAATCCCGCGGCTACGACCACACCCACCACTCACAGATCGACACTTACGATCACGCGGTGCCGGGCGACCTCCGCCAGGCCTCCGCGGTCATGGCGGTCACGGCGTTCGAACTCGCCAACCTCCCCACGCTGCTGCCCCGCGGGCCCACCTCGGCGGTGACGCCGCCTTCGGTGCTGCCGCCCAGCCCCGGGCTGGCCAAGAAGTAG
>DAOMFQ010000212.1:0-4226 GCA_035429905.1 Gemmatimonadales bacterium | reverse complement strand
GGCTGGCGGCCTCGTTCGACTTCACGCCCGCCTGGTTGGCCGAGCGGCTCGCGGCGTCGTTCGAGCGGACGGCGGCCTCGTTCGCGGAGCGGCTGGCGGCCTCGTTCGACTTCACGCCCGCCTGGTTGGCCGAGCGGCTCGCGGCATCGTTCGAGCGGATGGCAGCCTCGTTGGCCTTCACGGCCGCCTCGTTCGCCGAGCGGCTGGCGGCTTCATTGGACCTCACCGCAGCCTCGTTCGCCGAGCGACTCGCGGCCTCGTTGGACCTCATGGCGGCTTCGTTCGCCGAGCGGCTGGCGGCCTCGTTGGACCTCACCGCGGCCTCGTTCGCCGAGAGGCTCGCCGCCTCATTGGAAGTGATGGCGGCCTTGTGGGCCATCCGGCTCGCGGCTTCATTGGAACGGGTTGCCGCCTGGTTGGCCGCTTCGCCGCCGGCCTGGGCGGCCGGATTGACCTGCGTGCCGCCGCCGGCAGCCGGCTCGCCGAGTTTCACGTCGCCCGCCGTCGGCTGGTTGCCGCGATAGCGCTGGGCCGGGGCGATGGTGCCCGAGGCGCCGTCGCCGGAGGACGGGAAGTCCGTCGCGTAGTAAACGCCGAAGATGACCGCGGCCGCCGCGACACCCGTGCCGATCCAGATCTTGCCCTTGCCCGAACCGCTGTTCTGCTCGCTCATGTCTGGTTTTCCTTTCCCTGTCAGGTTGGCCAATCGGACCCCCGTGGGGTGCCCGGACAAATCGCCCGGCACTCCCCGGGCCACGGATGCATCTTCCCTACGTACGCTCGAGCGTCGAAAAAGTTGGCGCCACCGGCCGGGACGCTCGGGCCGTGGTGCGACGCGTTCCATCACGGCGGCCGTGAAGTCGTGAGGCGGCGCGACGGCCGGGACCCGCTTCAGGTCGGCGAACAATGCCCGGAGGGCATCGTACTCCCGGCGTGCGGACTCGTCCCCGGCGAGAATTCGCTCCAGGTCGCGTGACTGCTGCGCGGAGGCCTCGCCGTCCAGCACGGCATGCATGAGGGTGGTCAACTCGGTACGGTTCACGATCCCTTCCCGTCGGTGGGTTCGAGCAGGGCACGCAGCCGCTGGCGCGCCTCGAACAGGCGCGACTTGACCGTCTTCTCCTCGATGCCGAGGATGCCCGCGATCTCTCGGTAGCTGCATTCGGAAAAATGACGCAAGGTGAGCACCACCCGGTCTTCCCCTTTCATCCTGTCCAGGGCCGCCTGCACGCGCCTCGCGAGCCGCGCACCGTCCAGTTGCTTCGCCGGGTCGGCCAGGTCGCCGGCCGGCAGGTGTTCCTCGTCGTCGCCGATCGGCTCCTCGCGTCGCGTGCGGCGAAGGACGTCCAGCGACTCGTTCATCGCGATCCGGTAGATCCAGCCGAAGAACCGGTATTGCGGATCGTAATCGTGAATCCTCTCCCACACCCGCAGGAACACCGTCTGGGTCGTCTCGCTGGCATCCTCGTGGTTGCCGAGCACCCGGAATGCCGCGTTGTAGAGCGGCTTCTGGTACCGGCGGACGATCGCCTCGAGGGCCGAACGCTCGCCCCGACGGCACCGCTCCGCCAGTGCTTCGTCAGGTTCCTTGTCCACTAATACGCGTCACGGCGTGAAAAGTTGGCGGACATGGGTCAGCGGGCCGGCTCGATCTCGAAGATCTGGTCGAATCCCGAGTACTGGAAGATGTCGAGGATGTGGCGGTTCACCCCGGCCAGGCGCAGCTTCCCCCCCTTGGCGAGCAGGCGCTTCTGGGTCTTGAGGAGCACCCCGAGCCCGGCGCTCGAGATGTAGTCGAGCTTGCCGCAATCGAGCGTCACGGAGCCTTCAACCTGGTCGAGGAAGGCCTGGGCCGCGGGGCACTGGGCGGCGTCCAACCGGCCCGCGACCACGACCACCCCCTCCGACCCGAATTCGATCGCCAGCATGTTCTCCCCTAGTGCGCCCCGGCCGGTGGTTCCGCGATGGTCTTGCGGAACGTGATCCGGCTCTGCCGGCTTTCCTTCTCGTACTCGTACCCGATGTGATCCACGAGCCGCCGGACCAGGTGGAGCCCCAGCCCGCCGGGCGCGCGCCGGTCGATCGGCGCGTGGATGTCCACGTCGGGAGCCTGCGTGATGTCGAAGGGCTCGACCCCGGTGTCGGTCAGCGAGACCTCGACGCCCCCCTCCACGGTCGCGAGGCCGATCCGGACGTCGGCCCCGCTTCCGCCGCCGTATTTGACCATGTTCGTGAACAACTCTTCCAGCGCCAGGTCGACGGCACCCAGCAGGCGCCGGTCGACGCCATGCCGGCTGAAGAACTCCGACGTGAAGTCGAAGATCGCGGCGATCGCGTCGATCCGCCTCGCGAACGACCGGTGCGCCCGCGCGGATCCCGACTCGCGCTTGAGCATCACGATGGTCATGTCGTCTTCCTGCGGGGCGCCCTTGGCGAAGGCACGGACCTCTGCCAGCAGGCGGTCGGACAGCTCGCGCATGGGCAGTGCATGGTGGTCGCGGGCCAGCGCGCTGACCCGCTCCTCGCCGAACTCCTCGCCGTCCGCGTTCCGGTATTCGTAGATCCCGTCGGAGAGCAGGAGCACGAGGTCGCCGGGCGCCAGCTCGATCGTGACGGCCGGCCGGAGGGAGGTGACGGGCATGGCGGCCAGGGGGAAGCTCGTGGGCTTGTGGCGGACGCACTCCCCGGTCGCGGCGCGGAAGTGGAGGATCGGCCCCTGCCCGCCACTGTGGAATCGAAGGCGATTCGCGCCGGCGTCGAGCAGCCCGATGAAAGCCGTGATGAAGCGGTCGGGAGGAAGCGTCGCGGCCAGCTGGTTGTTCACCTGCGTGAACGCGGTCTCGAGACTGGCGCCCAGCCGGAACGCGATGCGGATCATCGCCTGCATCTGCGTCACCGACAGCGCGGGGGCGATTCCATGGCCCGTCGCGTCGGCCAGCACGACGAGCAGCCCCTGCTCGAGGAGCGCGAGGTCGAAGGTGTCGCCCCCGGTGAGCCCCGCGGGCTGGAACGTGCCGTGGACGTCGTACCCCGGAACCTCGGGCATGGTCGCCGGCAGCGTGCCCTGCTGGACGACGCGGGCCATCTCGAGCTCCTGGCGCAGCTTCTCGCCCTCGATGAGCTCCAGGGTCATCCGGACGCGCTGGAGCGCGACGGCGCACTGTGCCGCGAGGGCGGTCGCGAGCTCCTCGTCGTCGTGGTCGAAGACGCCGCCGACCTTGTTGAGCACCTGCATCACGCCGACCAGCACCTCCTTGTGGTCGACGAGCGGCAGCGTGAGCATGCAGCGCGTGCGGAAGCCCGAGCGCCGGTCGACTTCCGGGTTGAACCGCTCGTCCGCGTAGCAGTCCGGCACGTTGATGAGGCGCCGGCTGCGCGCGCAGGCGCCGACCAGGCCCGTCCCGGCCGGCACCCGGATCGGCTCGATGCCGGTGGCCACCTCGAGGAGCAGCTCGTCCCTGGACGCGTCGTACAGCCAGACGGAGCCGCCCTCGGCGCCGAGGACCTGCTTGGCCGCGCTCATGACCTCGGTCAGCATGGTGTGGAGATCGAACGGCGCGGCGAGCTTGCTCGTCACCGCGAGGATCGCCTCCAGGTCCTGCGCCGAGAGCCCGCGCTGGTTGGGGCGTGCGCTCATTCCGCCAGAATGTAGCAGAGCCGGCCGGTCCCCGCCCGGGGTGGCCCAAGGTCCCACCGGGCCCGTCTTGCCAGCGGGCGCTAGCCACCCCAAAATAGTTCGCGTTAGAACTAAATGGCCGGCGTCGTGTCCCAATCCGTGATCCCGCTGCTGCGAGAGCTCGTCCGCTGCTACCAGGCCTTCGAGCGGGCCTCCAGCGCCCACATCCGGCTGTCCGGGCTCACGTCGCCCCAGTTCGACATCGTCGCCACTCTCGGAAACACGCCCGGCATGACCTTCAAGGAGCTCGGCCAGCGCACCCTCATTACCAAGGGGACCCTCACCGGCGTGGTCGATCGGCTGGAGGCGCGCGGTCTCGTGAGGCGGGTCGCCTCGGACTGCGACGGACGCTCCACCCTCGTGAAGCTGACGAAGGCGGGCGAGGTCCTGTTCGAGCGCACATTCGCCCCCCACCTCGCCTTCCTCGCGCCGGCCTTCGAGGCCCTGCCCGCCAGCGGGCGCAAGGAACTCGAGCGGCGGCTGGCCCAGTTGCGCGCCGAGCTCGAGAAGCGGGTCGAATCGGCGTCCCGCGGCGGCGAGGCGCAGGGAT
>DAOMFQ010000211.1:0-4273 GCA_035429905.1 Gemmatimonadales bacterium | reverse complement strand
GCTGCGTCGAGCTCCTGGCGGAGCCCGTCGCGGAGCGCGGCCGCCTGGACGGCCCGGTCGCGAAGTGCCGCCAGGTCGGTTTCCAGCGCGGCCCGTTCGCCCTCGAGGGAGCGGAGGGTTTCCGCCTGGCGCTGCAGCGACTCCTCCATCTGGCGCACCTGGCTGCGCTGCTCGGCAAGCCGGTTGCGCACGGCGTCCTCGACGCTGGCTCGTCCCTGCAGCTCGCCCTGGATCCGGTCGTAGTCCGCCTGCGCGGCGTTGCGCTCCTGCAGGGCGATGTCCCGTTCACGGAGCGCCTGCTGGGCGCGCTGCTCCATGAGGCCACGTTCCTCGAGCGCCCGGACCCGCCGGCTGCCGGCGTTCGCCAGCCGCTCGGTGGCGAGGTTGAGGTCGCCTTCCAGGCGGCCAAGGCTCACCCGCACTTCGCCGAGGCGGCGGGCAATATCGGTGCGCGCCGCTTCGGCCGCGGCCCGGTGGCGGGCGGCTTCCTCGCGCTCGAGCTCGACCGTGGCCAGCGCCGTCCGGCGCTGGGGCAGGGCCTCCGCCAGTTCGGCGTAGCGGGCTTCCTTGTCCTGCACCTCGGCGCTCAGCCGGTCGAGGTGCTTCCGCGCCAGCGTGAGCTGCACGGCGAACTTCTCTTCCATCAGCTTCACATGCCGCTCCGCGCGACCCCGCTGGCGCGCCAGGCTCCGGAGCTGCGACTGCACCTCGGCCACGAGGTCTTCCACCCGCTGCAGGTCGAGCGCCGTTTCCTCCAGGCGCCGTTCGGTGCTGTGCTTCCGGTCGCGGTAGAGGCCGATGCCGGCCGCCTCCTCGAAGAGGGAGCGGCGCTCGTCGGCCCGGTCCGAGAGGAGCAGGTCGATCATCTTCGCCTCGATCACCACCCCCGCGTCTCCGCCGAGGCCGGTGCCCCGGAGCAAGTCCTGGATGTCGCGCAGGCGGACCGGCGCGCGGTTCAACAGGTACTCGCTGTGGCCCGAGCGCGAGAGCCGGCGGGTGATCTGCACCTCCTGGAAGGCGATCGGCAGCGTGCCGTCGGAATTGTCGAGGTAGAGGGAGACCTCCGTGACGTTGACCGGCCGCCGCCCTGCCGCGCCCTGGAAGATCACGTCCTCCATCTTGCCGCCGCGTAGGAGCCGGGCCGACTGCTCCCCGAGCACCCAGCGCACGGCGTCGCTCACGTTCGACTTTCCGCACCCGTTCGGGCCCACGATGGCCGTCACACCTTCCTCGAAGGTGAGGGTCACGGTGTCCGCGAACGACTTGAAGCCGGACAGTTCGAGCTTGGAGAGCTTCATGGAGGGAATTCCTGGTCCGGCTAGGGTTGGTAGATGAAGGACGGACGGCCCAGCTGGCGACCAGCCGACTCGGCTGCCTCGCGAGAGGGGTAGGGACCCACGACCACACGGTACGCCTCTTCGCCGGGTCCCGGGTCGAGCACCAGGGCCGGATAGCCCTCGCCGCGGATCTCCTCGGCGAGGGCCTGGGCCCACGCCGGGTTCTGGGACCGGCTCACCTGGAGGTACATCGCGGCACCGGTTTCCGGCGGCGCCGTGAGCGCCTCGGCGCTGTCCGCCGGCACGCCGGCTCGCGACGTATCCGCCTGCGCCACCACCGGTTCGGGTCGATCGGCCGCCGGGAGCCAGGGCATCGGCAGGTAGAGGTCGCCTGCGGCCCCCTTCAGTCGGCCGGTCTCCGGAAAGCCCACCTGACCGAGGTCCAGCGCCACCACGTCGCGCCCACGGCGGATGAGGAGCGTTGCATCGCCAAGGACCGTGGGCAGGTCCGGTCCCCACGGCGCGATCACGGCACCGGCGTACCTGCCGGTGGCCAGGTTCACGATCCAGAGGGTGTCGCCCTCGGCAGGGCGGGCCAGGAGCCATCCGCCGTAGGGGGCCACACGGAGCCCGGCGGCGGCGCCCGGGATGGCGATGTCATCGAGACGCTCGCCACCGTACCGTTCAATGACCCCGAGGTTTTCCGCCTCGCGGCCAACGTAGATCCTGTGGCCGGAGGCCGAGAACCGCACGGCGCGGGGCGTTCCGCCCATCCGCACCCGGCGCATTGGCGCCGCGCCGCGCGGGGCCCAAAGGTAGACGCCGGTGGGCGCCGCCACCGCCAGCAAGTCGCCCCAGGGCGAGGCGGCGGTGACGGCCGTGGGAAGGTCGGCGGTGATGCCGGGCTGGGCGCCGGCCACCAGGACCGCGCGTGCGGTATCACCGGGCTCGATGGCAAGCAGCTGACGGTCGCCGGTGCCGTACAGCGCAATCGGCCGGCTCGGCAGTGTCGCCGCAATTCGCTCCGCGAAGCGGTGCCGGATGCGTACGACGCCTTCCTGGTCATCGACGACCCAGAGCGTGCCTTCCGGGCCGAGCACGACGCCCTGCACGCCGGGCGCCAGCACCCGGCTGGTGCCCGTGGTGACATCCAGCGCCTCGAGGCCCCCGGTCGAATCCACCGCGTAGGCCAGTCCCTGATCGAGGTCGAATCCCACCACCATCTGGACCGCCGGTGTCCGGGCACGGGCGCGCCAGCCGAGGACCTCCAGACTGGGTCCGGCGTAGAGCTTCGGCGCGCCCCCGGCCCGGGGCAGGCGGAGGAGGCTGGTGCTGGGCACGGCCTGGGAGGCGGGCGGAAGCGCGCCGGCGCCTGGTCCGGAGCTTCCCTGGCAGGCCATGAGGCCGGCCGCGAGTGCGGCCAGGCCGTTCAGATATCGGGGGAGCACCGGCGAAAAATAGGTGTTTGGCGGGGCAGGGGCCAGAGCGAACGTGGCCCAGGATCAGGCGTGAATCAGAACGGCGGGCCGATGCTGATCGTCCAGTACGGCGGGATGCCACGGCCCTGCGGGTACGAGAAGTCACCGCGCAGGATCAGGTACCCGAACAGGTTCATTCGGAGCCCGAATCCGATCGTCGTCACCGGAACCCGCGTCTCCAGCTGTTTGGCTGGCGAGGCGTTGGGGTCCACCTTGAATGCGACGGTGTTATAGCTGTTCCACGCCACGCCGTAGTCGATCCACGCGACGCCGTCCACATAGGGCAGCCCTTGCGGGCCGATGCCGAGGTAGGAGTTCACGACCGGGAATCGGATTTCGAGGTTGCCGACGGCGATTTCCGTGCCCACCATCTGGTCCAGCGCGCGGCAGCCGGTGACGGAATTGATCCCGCCGCTCGTGGTCGTGCATTCGTACCTGTAGTACGAGCCGGAGGTACGGCCGCGGACCAGGTCGGTGCTGCCCAGGAAGTAGGTGACCTGGCCGGCGTCGGGGCCCCGGCGTCCGGAATAGAGCGCCCGGGCCGCGAGGATGATCGGTCCCTTCAGAGGGATGTACTTCCGGTAGTCGGCCAGCAGTTGCGAGACGTTCCAGTCGCCCATGGTCTGCGCGACTTCCAGCCGGTAGCGGGTGCCGAAGAGCGGTCCGATCCACCCCATGAAGGTGGCGTCGTATACCAGCGCCACCGACGGGGTCATCGCGCGCTGGCCATCGGAGTAGAAGGTCTCGGAGAATGGGTCGGCGGTCTGCACTCCCGACACGCGGTCGTACGTCTCCACATAACTCAGGATGGCGTCGTCCCACTGCCCCAGCGACAGTCCCATTTCGAGCCGCTGGAACCGGCTGATGTTGTAGTAGGCGCGCCCGAAGATGTTGCGGGACGTGATCAGCCGGGTGCTGGTCACGTACCGGTTCTCGGCGGGCGTGGGCGACCCGGCGATGACGACCGGTTGCAGGACGAAGTAGGTCGGCGTCTGCTGGAACCCGACGGCCCAGTTGATCCGGTGCCCCAGGTTGGCGTACGCCGCCAGGAAGTCACCCTGGTTCAGCGACCCGTTGATGTACCCCGCGAAGATCAGCTGCTCGTTTCCCAGCATGTCCCCGAATTGGATCGCGCCGCCGCCGTAGATCCCGTTCCCGAAGTTGTCCCGGGTGTATCCCACGGACGGACGAGCCGTCGTTTCCGGCGTGAACTTCCGCTTGTACGGCCCGATGGAGAAGCTGTTCGTATCCGGCAGGAAGAGCGACGCCGAATCGAGCAGGCCGACCACCGTCACGTCGCTCAGTCGGCGGCCGGCGGTATCGGTGACGACGGGGGCCTGGGCCGCCGCGCGGAAGCCGGTCGGCGTGCGATAGATCGAGCCGCCCTCCTTCACCTGCGGCACGCCAGAGCGCCCGGCCGCGACCAGCAGCTCGTTCACCAGCGGCGCCATCAGGCCCCAGGTGCGGCGAACGTCACGGCCGCTGCCGGCTTCGAACACCGGCACGCCGCGCTTCGAC
>DAOMFQ010000210.1:0-4280 GCA_035429905.1 Gemmatimonadales bacterium | reverse complement strand
GGAGCGACCGCGGCGTGTTCAACTTCGAGGGCGGCTGCTACGCCAAGGTCATCCGGCTGAGCCCCGACGGCGAGCCGGAAATCCATGCCGCCACCCAGATGTTCGGCACCGTGCTCGAAAACGTGGTGCTCGACCCGGTCTACCGGTCGCCCGCCTTCGATGCCGACACGCTCACCGAGAACACCCGCGCGAGCTACCCGATCGACTACATCCCGAACCACGAGCCCGGCGGCACCGGGGGCCACCCGGCCACGGTCATCTTCCTGACGGCGGACGCCTTCGGCGTGCTCCCGCCCATCGCGCGGCTCACCCCGCGCCAGGCGATGTACCACTTCCTGTCGGGCTACACGGCCAAGGTGGCCGGCACCGAGCGCGGCGTGACGGAACCCAGCGCCACCTTCTCCGCCTGCTTCGGCGCGCCCTTCCTGCCGCGGCACCCCGGGGTCTACGCCAGGATGCTCGGCGAAAAGATCGCGAAGCACGGCGCCAGGGTCTGGCTGGTCAACACCGGCTGGACCGGCGGCGCCTACGGCACCGGCTCACGCATGAAGCTGTCGCACACCCGCACCATGGTGCGCGCCGCGCTCGCGGGCGCGCTCGACGGCGCCACGTTCCGGAAGGACCCGGTCTTCGGGTTCGAGGTGCCCACCGCCGTGCCCGACGTGCCCACCGGCATCCTCGACCCGCGCAGCACCTGGAAGGATGCGGCCGCGTACGATGCGCAGGCGGCCAAGCTGGCCCGCATGTTCCGCGACAACTTCGCGACGTTCGCGGCGGGTGTGGACCCCGCCGTGGCCGCGGCCGGGCCGGCCGCTGGCTGACCGGTTCGAGGTCGTTCGCGACCCGCTCTGGGACAACATCCGGCTGGACGGTGCGGCCTTGCGCGTGCTCGACACGCCGGCCGTCCAGCGCCTC
Source organism: Gemmatimonadales bacterium (assembly GCA_035429905.1). GTDB lineage: Bacteria > Gemmatimonadota > Gemmatimonadetes > Gemmatimonadales > GWC2-71-9 > SPDF01. The sequence goes on along the minus strand of DAOMFQ010000210.1, from coordinate 3,365 downwards.
CGTTACGTCCGGCAACTGGGCCACGCCTTCCTGGTCTATCCCGGCGCCACCCATTCCCGCTTCGAGCACGCGCTCGGCGCCTACCACCTCACCAAGTCGGCCCTGACGGCGCTCGCCGAACGGGGCGAGCTCGACGCGGCGCGCGAGGAGGACCGGCTTGCCGCCCGGCTGGCCGCCCTCCTGCATGACATCGGGCACTACCCCTTTTCGCATGCGCTCGAGGAGGCGGGATTCCTCCACCACGAGGAACTGGGCGTCGCCAAGCTCACCCGCGGCGAACTCGGCGACGTGCTGGTATCCATCGGGGGGGCTGGGCTCGCCGTCCGCATCGGCGACCTCATCCGCGGGCGGAGCGCCAGCCCGCTCGGCGGGCTCATCAGCGGGTCGCTCGACCTCGACAAGATCGAGTACCTGAGCCGCGACGCCCGGATGTGCGGGGTGCCCTACGGCGCGGTGGACGTCGACCGGCTCCTGAGTTCACTGACGCTGGTGGAGAGCGGGCCGGGCCGGTGGGAAATCGGGGTGCACGAAAAGGGGATCAGCGCGCTCGAGTCGCTGCTTTTCGCCAAGTACCAGATGTACCGCAACGTGTACTGGCACCACGCCGTGCGCAGTGCGACCTGCATGTTCAAGCGCGCGGTCCGGAAGACCGTCGAGGCCGGGCGCCTCCAGCCTGCGGCCATCGCCGAAGCCACCGATGGAGGCCTGATGACGGCGCTCCTCGCCGCGGAGCCCACCGGCCTGGCGGCCCGGGTCCAGGAGCGGCGCCTCTTCAAGCGGGCGCTGGATCTTCCCGCCAGCGACGTGCCCCCCGACGCCCAGGCCTGGTTGTCGGACGACCCCGACCTCCTGGAACGCGTGGAAGACGCCCTCGCCGTGGAATCCGGTCTGCCGGCGGGTCAGCTCCTGCTCGACTTTCCCGCCCGCACCTCGATGCTGGCCGTGGACCTCCCGCTGCGGACCCGCTCCGGCGGCGTGGACCGCCTCACCGACGCCGGCCGGGCCGGGCAGCTCGGGCTTCCCCGCGTGGCGGACGCCCTCTACGAGAGCGCGCGCCGGCTCCGGGTGTTCACCGAAGGGCGCGCGTCGGCACGGCTGGAAGGGCTGATGGGGCTGGTGGTATTGCCGGCCACCGAGGTGCGGCGGCGCATCGACGGCGGAATACCGCTGCTTGGTTAGACGGCATGAGTAGGGGCGCACCGCGGTGCGCCCCTACTCGTGCCGGATGGCCTCGACCGGCGAGAGCCGGGCGGCCCGAAGCGCCGGGTAGATCCCGAACACCACCCCCACCAACAGGGCAGCACCCGCCGACACGACGAGGGTCCCCCAGCTGAACGCGGCGTAGACCGGCGCGTCCACTTGCTTGCGAATCAGGGCCGTCACCCCGAACGCCCCGATAAACCCCAGCAGCGTCCCGAGCAGCGATCCCGCCCCGGAGATCGTGATGGACTCAAGCAGGAACTGCGCGAGCAGGTCGCGCCGCCGCGCGCCCACCGCCTTGCGCACGCCGATTTCCCGGGTGCGCTCGGTGACCGAGGCGAGCAGCACGTTCATGATTCCGATGCCTCCCACCAGCAGCGAGATGCCGGTGATGGCGCCCAGGAACAGCTTGAAGACGAGGATGGCCCGCTCGGCCTGGTCGACGCGCTGCAGGTTGGTGTGGACCCGGGCCTTCCGCTCCCAGTCGGCGCCGTAGCGCGCGGCGAGCCATCCCTCGACCCCTTCGCGCACCGCGCGGACGTCCTCGACGCGCCCCGCCTGCAGCACCAGCGTGGGGGCGCGGGGGCGCGGCGTCGGCGCCAGCACGCGGCCCGCGGCCTCGAGGGGGACATACACCGTCGGAACGCGCTCGGGGCCGGCGGGAGCCATCACCCCGACCACCTGAAACGCCTGGCCGCGGAGCCGCACGCTCCGGCCCAGGGCCGCCGCCGGGTCGCCGCCGCCCACCGCGAGTCCGAGGCCTGCAGACAGGACGACGACCGAGGCGTCCCCGGAGGCCTCGTCAGCGCTGAAGTAGCGCCCCGCGCCGAGTGGACGCTTGAGGACGGCAGCGTGGGTCGGCAGCGTGGCCTGCACCTGTACGGAATCCACGACGCCCCCGGTGCCGTCCATGGGAGCGGAGCCGGTCAGCGACAGGAGCGCCGCGGTCGCCTGGGGGATCCGCCCGAGGATGGCGTCAGCGTCGCCGCGGGTGAGCACGAGGTAGTCCGCGATGGGGTACCCCTGGTTGTCGATGACCTCGACCGTGCGGGGCTCCAGCACGACCGACTGCAGGTCGGTGGTGGTCGCGAGCTGCTGTCGCCCGAAACGCTCCATGCCGTCGCCCAGCGTCAGGACGGCCACGAGGGCCGCGGCACCGATCACGATGCCGAGGGTCGAGAGGACCGTGCGGAGGGGGTTCGCCCGGAGGGTGCCGAGCGCAATGGCGAGAGAGGCAATCATGGCCGGCCCCTACGCGGGGAATGGGCGGCCTGTTTCACATTGGAGCGAAAGGGTCAGTCGAGCGATTCGATCTTGACGACGATGGTCGTGATGTTGTCGAGGCCGCCGCGGCGGTTGGCCTCCGTGATCATGCGGTCCACCCAGGCCTGCGGGCCCTGGGGGTCGGCCAGGATCCGGACCAGTTGTTCGTCCTCCAGCATGCCGGTGAGGCCGTCGGAGGCCAGCAGGAGGATGTCGCCGGCGCGCAGGTCACCGAAGTAGACGTCGGGCACCACGTCGCTGCCGGCGCCGACACAGCGTGTGATCACGTTGCTGTAGGGATGGACCCGCGCCTGTTCCGGCGTCAGGAGGCCGGCGTCCACCTGCTCCTGCACGTAGGAGTGGTCGCGGGTGACCTGGAGGAACTCGCCGTCGCGCAGGAGGTAGGCGCGGCTGTCGCCGACCTGGCCGATGAAGTACCGCCCGGGCAGCAGCACCAGGGCGGTGACGGTGGTCCCCATGCCCCGCTTGTCATGCTCGGAGAGGGTCCGCTCGAAGATCGCCTCGTTGGCGGTGACCATGGCCCGGGCGATCCGCTCCGAGGCCTCTTCGTCGGGCACTCCACGGAGGGACCCGATCTCGCGCGAGATGATCCGCACCGCCATTTCGCTCGCGACCTCGCCGGCGGCGTGCCCGCCCATGCCGTCGGCCACGATGAAGACGCCCCGCTCCGCCAGCATGAGGTAGTTGTCCTCATTGCCGGTCCGGACGATTCCGACGTCGGTGCGGGCGGCGCAGGTGAAGTGCACGGGGCCTCGTCAGCGACCGAAGAAGAAGAAGGCGGCCACCGCCGCGAGCGCGGCGAGGCCCACGGCGAGTGCGAGTGCCCAGGCGGGCAGCCCGGGCTTGCGGGCGGGCCGCGGGACCCGGCGTCGTTCGGCGGG
>DAOMFQ010000209.1:2087-4306 GCA_035429905.1 Gemmatimonadales bacterium | reverse complement strand
TCCGAGGTGCGCATCGCACCCGTCACGACCACGGGGACGGTCGGGTCAAGCGTGCGCGCCAGCAGGTAGGCGGTTTCTTCCAGCGTGTCGGTGCCGTGGGTGATGACGATGCCGCGCACCGTCCCCGTCGCGGCGACTTCGGCCACGCGGTTGCGGAGCGACCAGAGGCGGTCGAGCCCCATGTGCGAGGCCGGAAAGCGGCCCCAGTCCTCGACGGTCAGCGGGCCCAGCGCCCCGAGGCCCGGCGCCATCCGCACCAGCGCCGCGCCGTCCAGCGCCGGCACGGCACCCCCCGCCTCGGCAGACTGGCGCATGGAGATCGTGCCGCCGGTAAACAGGAGGTGGATCACGGGAGACTGGCCCTCATCCGTCCATCACGCTGCCGCCGTTCACGCTCAACACCTCGCCCGTGATGTGCCGGGCCAGGTCGCTGAGCAGGAAGGCAATGGGCCCCGCGATGTCCTCGGCGCTCGCGACTCTCCCGAGCGGGATGCCCCGCGCGATCCGGTCCTTGCCACCGTCGGCGTAGGGCTCCGCGCACATCTCGGTGTCCACCCAGCCCGGAGCGACGCAATTGACGGTGATGCCGGGGGCGCATTCGCCCGCGAGCGACTTGGTGAGGGCGATGAGCGCCCCCTTGGTGGCGGCGTAGTCGGCGTGGAACGCCTCCCCGCGCTGGCCCGCCGTGCTGCCGACGAGCACGATGCGGCCCCCGGGGCTCATCAGGCGAAGCGCGGCGCGGGTCGAGAGGAAGACCGCGTCCAGGTTCGCTGCCATGACCGACCTCCAGCGCGCCGAGTCCATCTCTCGGAGCGGCGCGGCCGCCGACGGCCACACGCCGGCGTTGGCCACGAAGAGGTGCAGCTTCCCGAAGCAGGCGCGGAATTCACGAAACACACGGTCGACGACCTCCGGGTCGGAGAGGTCGCCGCCGCCCGCGAACGCCTTCCGACCGAGACCGCGGATGTCGCGGGTGACCGCCTCGGCGTCGGCGCGCCGGGTGTGGTAGGTGATGCCCACATCGGCCCCGAGCCGCGCGAGGAGCAGGGCCGTGGCGCGGCCGATGCCCCGGGAGCCGCCGGTCACGAACGCGACGCGATCGTGCAGCGCGAGCACCGGCTCAGCCAAGCCCCATCTCCCGCTCCACGATCTCGACAATGAGGTGCTCCACGGCGAGGTGGATTTCCTGGATGTGGCTGGTTTCCTCGGCGGCGACGATGAACGCCTGGTCCACGAGACCCGCGAGCGCCCCGCCCCCGCGCCCGAGGAACGCCACGACCTGCACCCCCTTGCCGCGGGCGGCCTCCGCGGCGCGCAGCAGGTTCGGGCTCGAACCGCTGGTGCTGTGCAGTACGAGCAGGTCTCCCGGGCGGCAGTGCGCCTCCACCTGCCGCGCAAAGACCTGGTCGAAGCCGAGGTCGTTGCCGGCGGCCAGGAGCAGGGAGGTGTCGGTCGTCAGCGCCACCGCCGCCAGCGCCTTCCGGTTCCTGGCGTACCGCACGACGTACTCGGTAGCCAGGTGCTGCGCGTCGGCGGCGCTGCCGCCGTTGCCCGCGAAGTAGAGCGTGCCGCCACCACGCAGCGTGCCGACGAAACGCCGGGCGATGGCCGCGGCGTCGGGCGCCTGCGCCGCGGTGGCTTCCGCGAGCCTGGCGAGCGCGCGAAGGCCCGCGGCAATATGCGCGTCGCTCACTGGTCGTCCTCTCTCAACAGGTGTCGGAGCCGCCCCATCAATGTCGGTCGGATCGGGAGCGGCGGGACGGGAGCAAGGGTGCCGTCGGCGAGAATCGCCGCTGGATTCGCCTCCAACAGCAGGTGCGCCTGCACGTCCCCGCCCCGTTCCCCCAGGAATTGCCGAGGCGAGGCCAGCGTCTGGGCATCACCATGATTGTCGGCGGCCAGGATATCAGCCAGACCTTCCGACACGAGCGCGCGGGCGCGCTCCCCCCGGCCACGCGTGCTGGAGAGCGTCGGCCCGTCCACCTGCATCACGGCGCCGAGCGCGCGCCAGCGCCGCACCGCTTCGGGGGTGCAGCAGGCGTACCGCTCGGGATGGGCGAGGACCGGGGTGAGGCCAATGTCCACCACGTGCGCCAGCGCGCTGGCGACCGCCTGGAAGGTGACCTGCCGTGTGAACTCGACGAGGACGAACCGGGTTCCATTGAGCGTGACCAGACGGTTCTCCGCCACCGCGGCCGGCAGGGGTCGATCAAGCATGA
>DAOMFQ010000209.1:0-1987 GCA_035429905.1 Gemmatimonadales bacterium | reverse complement strand
AGCGTGACCAGACGGTTCTCCGCCACCGCGGCCGGCAGGGGTCGATCAAGCATGAGCTCCGCGCCCCGGTGCAGCAGCGGCGATGCGGGTGCCGCCTCGCGCAGCGCGGCAAACGCCCGGTCGTGGGCCTCGGGCCGCCCGTCGGCGGCTTGGCTCGCGAGCAGGTGGGGCGTCAGGCACACGGCCGTGACGCCCTGGGCGGCGAAGGTGTTCAGCACGCGCACCGACTGCGCCACGTTCCGGGAGCCGTCGTCCACCCCGGGCAGCAGGTGATTGTGGAGGTCGATCACGCGGCCGTGGCGCCGATGAGGTCGGTCGCGAGGTCGCCGAGCCCTTCGGGCGCCTCCTCGGCCTGGAGGAGCAGTGCGAGCGTGACCAGGCTGTCCGCGGCCAGAAGGTCGAGTGCCGCGGACCGCTCCCGCCCCTGCGCGAGCACGGCGTCCAGCGCCAGCCTGCCCGCCGCCGCCAGCCGCGCCGCACGGGACGGCCCCACGGGCACCCGCTGAAGATAGGCGCGAGCACGCACGGCGAGCGCAGGGGGCGCGCCCGCAATCCGCGCGGTGAACCAGCCCTCCGCGGTCATCCGTCCCCGCGCAGCCAGGTGGCGATGATGGCGGGTGCCTCGGCGCGCGCTGCGGGCAGTCGCGCCACGTCGCCGGCACCGGCCGAGGCGAACTGCGGACGTCCCCCGCCCTTGCCGCCGCTCACGGCGGCAATCCGCCCCGCCAGGTCTCCCGCCTTGCGGCCGGCCTGCACCAGATCGTCGGTCACCGCCACGTGCACCGCGCCGCGCCCCGAGGTACCGAAGAGGACGAGCACCGCACCCGACTTTCCGGTGCGGAATCCGTCGACCAGGGCGAGGACCTCTTCCCGGTCCTCGACCGCCGTCTCGCCGAGCGTGACGGCCACGCCGCCGATGTCGAGCGTGGTGCCCTCGGCCGGCGCAGCCGCGCCACCGCGGAGCAGTTCGTTCACCCGGGCGTGGAGCCGCTCGCGCTCCTCGATCAGTTGCTCGAGCTTCTTCAGCAGGTGGTCGGGCTGCGCCTTGAGTGCCGAGGCGGCTTCTCCCATCCGGGCCTGCAGCGCCTCCACGTGCGTGTAGGCCTCGGGGCCGGTGATCGCCTCGATCCGGCGCACGCCGGCGGCCACGCCCCCCTGCGCTGCAAACTGGAAAAGCCCGATCTGGCCGGTGGTCCGGACGTGCGTGCCGCCGCAGAGCTCGATCGAGGATTCGCCCATGGACACGACCCGCACGACGTCGCCGTACTTCTCGGAGAAGAGGGCCATGGCGCCCAGCGCGAGTGCGTCGGGATAGGCCATCTCGCGGGTCTCGACCGGGGCGTTTTCCCAGATGCGGGCATTGACCTCGCGCTCGATCTGTTGCAGCACCTCCGGCTCGATCGGACCGTGATGCGAGAAGTCGAAGCGGAGGCGGCCATCGTCCACCAGGGAGCCCTGCTGGTGCACGTGGGTGCCCAGGTATTTCCGGAGCGCGGCGTGCACGAGATGGGTGGCGCTGTGGTTCCGCTCGATGTTCCGGCGGCGGGCCACGTCCACCGACCCGAACACCGAGGTGGGCTCGAACGTCTCGCGGAACGCCCCGCCGACGATCGTGCCCCGTTCCCCCTTGCGCACCTGGTCGATGGGCATGACCCAGCCCTCGCCTCGGACGAAGCCGGTGTCGCTCACCTGGCCGCCCGACTCGGCGTAGAACGGGTTGTCCTTCAGCAGGAGTTCGACCCGCTCCGCGGCCGGATCCTGGCGGAAGGCGAGAATCTCGGTGTCGGCCGCGTCATGCTGGTACCCGACGAACTTCTGCCGGGAGCGCTTCAGCTTGCGCCACTCGACCGATTTCGTCATGACGGCGGGGCCGCCGGCGGTACCCGCGCCCGACTTCCCCGCCCCGCGCACGTCGCGCGACCGCTTGCGCTGCGCGGCCAGCGCCGCCTCGAAGCCGGCCAGGTCGACCGAGGCGCCGCGCTCCTCG
>DAOMFQ010000208.1:0-4308 GCA_035429905.1 Gemmatimonadales bacterium | reverse complement strand
GGTGGCGGCCATCGCCGCGCTGCTGGACGCGCGGGCCGCGGTGACGGCGCTCCGCCGTTCGCTCCCCCGCGGCGGGCCGGGGGTGGTGACCTGCCGAACGCCCGCCGCGCTGCGCCAGTTGCTCCACCGCCGGATCGTCGAGGCCGTCGTGTTCGCGCCTCGCGTGGGCCCGCCCGAGGAATGGGCCGCCCTCCGCGCCGACTTCCCCGCCATCCCCATCGTCGTCTACGCCCCCTTCCGCCCCGATGATGGCGAGCTCCTCACCGCCTGTCGCAGGCAGGGCGTCGCCGGCGTCGCCGTCGAAGGCGTCGATGATCCGGTCGTGGGGGAACTGGTTCGCCGGGTCTCGCTGGCCGCCGGCCGACGGACAGCCTTGGCCGATGCCCCCCGCCTCCTCCGGCTCGCCGATCCCCTCCAGCGGACGGTCTGGGAGCTGATTGTCGACCGGGCGGACCAGCCGGTCGCCACCGGCGCGGTGGCGGCGAGACTGGGGGTGTCCCGTGAACATCTCTCGAGGCAGTTCGGGGCCGGGGGGGCGCCGAACCTCAAGCGGGTCATCGACTTTCTGCGCGTGGTCGTGGCCGCCCAGCTGCTCCACAACCCCGGCTACACCGTCGCCAGAGTGGCCGCCCTGCTGTCGTTCGCTTCGTCGAGCCACCTCGGCTCGACCGCCCGCCGGATCGCCGCCCTGGGCACGGCAGACCTGCCCGGAATGGAGCCTGGCATTCTCCTGGGCCGCTTCGCCCGCGGGCACACCAGGAGCCGGCTCTAGTCCGCTGGTTCCGGTTGCTTCCGACCCTCCTATGTGATAATTTTCACAAGCTATAGCCGAACCGAATTTCTTCACCCCTTCTGGTGACACAGGCGACCGCACATATGGCCACCGAATCCGTCCTCCGCCCAGGCGAACTCAAGGATGCACTCCTCAAGGAGATCGCCTCCGCGAACCTCGCGTCCATCGACACGACCGACGTCGGCACCGTCCTCGAGGTGAAGGACGGCGTGGCCCGCATCTACGGGCTCACGAAGGCCATGGCCGGTGAGATGATCGAGTTCACGGCCCAGGAAACCGGCGAGACGGTGACCGGGCTGGTGCTCAATCTCGACGCCGACAGCGTCGGCGCGGCCATTCTGGGCAACTACCTGGTGCTGAAGGAGGGCGACGAGGTCCGCTGCACCGGACGCGTGCTCGAGGTGCCGGCCGGGCCGGCCCTGCTCGGGCGCGTGGTGGACGCGCTCGGCCGCCCGGTGGACGGGCTCGGCCCGATCAAGTCGACCGCCTCGCGCCTGGTGGAGATGGTGGCCCCGGGCATCATCGTCCGGCAGCCGGTGAAGGAGCCGCTCCAGACCGGTATCAAGGCCATTGACGCCATGATCCCGATCGGCCGCGGCCAGCGGGAACTCATCATCGGCGACCGCGGCACCGGCAAGACCGCCATCGCGGTCGACACGATCATCAACCAGAAGGGCACCGGCGTCGTCTGCGTCTACGTGGCCATCGGCCAGAAGCGCTCGACGGTCGCTTCCGTCGTCGAGAAGCTCCGCGAGGCCGGCGCCATGGACTACACCATCGTGGTGGTGGCCTCCGCCTCCGAGCCGGCCCCGCTGCAGTACATCGCCCCGTACACCGGCTGCGCCATGGCCGAGTACTTCATGTACGAGGAAGGAAAGGCCACCCTCTGCGTGTACGACGACCTCTCCAAGCAGGCCGCCGCGTACCGACAGCTCTCGCTGGTGCTCCGCCGCCCGCCGGGCCGCGAGGCGTACCCGGGTGACGTGTTCTACCTCCACAGCCGCCTGCTGGAGCGCGCCGCCAAGATCTCCGAGAACGCCGACGTCGTGAAGCTCGACGCCCGCATCAAGAAGCCGGGCGGGTCGCTCACGGCGCTCCCGATCATCGAGACGCAGGCCGGCGACGTGTCGGCGTACATCCCGACCAACGTCATCTCGATCACCGACGGGCAGATCTTCCTCACCACCGACCTGTTCTACTCGAACATCCGCCCCGCGGTGGACGCCGGCATCAGCGTGAGCCGCGTCGGCGGCAACGCGCAGATCAAGGCCATGAAGTCGGTGGCCGGCCCGCTCCGGCTCTCGCTGGCGCAGTTCCGCGAGCTGGAGGCCTTCTCGCAGTTCGGCTCCGACCTCGATGCCGCCACCCAGAAGCAGCTGGCCCGCGGTGCCCGCCTGGTCGAAGTGCTGAAGCAGCCGCAGTACGCGCCGGTCGCGGTCGAGCGGCAGGTGGCCATCATCTACGTGGTCACCAACGGCCATCTCGACGACGTGGACGTGAAGGACATCCGGAAGTGGGAGCAGGACTTCCTGGCCTACCTCGACGCGACCCATGCCGCGGTGCTGGACGGGATCCGCACCAAGAAGGCGTTCGACAAGGACCTGACCGCCGCGCTCGAGGCGGCCATCGCGGCCTTCAAGCCGCTCTTCCGCGCCGCCTGATGGCCAAGTCCAAGGCCCTGAAGGGCCGGATCCGCTCGGTCACCAACACCCGCAAGATCACGCGGACGATGGAGCTCGTCTCCACCTCCAAGCTGAAGCGGGCGCAGGACCGCGTCATCGCCACCCGGCCCTACGCCGAGGCGCTCCGCGGCGTCATCGCCGACCTCGTCACCCCCGAGCTGGCCGAGGGCTTCCCGCTCCTCCGGCAGCCGGCGCCGCCGTCCAAGGGCGGCCCGAAGCGGGCTGCCGTCATTCTCCTCACGTCCAACCGCGGGCTGGCGGGCGGGTTCAACGCCAACCTGATCAAGGAAGCCCGGCGCCGGATGGAGGCGCTCGAGGCCGCCGGGTACACGGTGGATCTCCATGCCATCGGCAAGAAGGGCGTGGGCTTCTTCCGCTACCTCGGACGCACCCTGGCCGCGCAGCGGGTGGACGTGACCGACAACCCGACGCCGGACCACGCGGCCGAGATCATGGCGCCGCTCATCGCCGCGTACGAGCGGGGCGAGCTGGCGAGCGTGGACCTGGTGTACGCGGCGTTCATCAGCCCGCTCACCACGCCCCCAACGACCCTCCGGATCCTCCCGGTGGAGCCGCCGGCCGCCAAGGCGGGCGCGGTGCGGGCGGACTACATCCTCCGGCCCGACGCGGCCCAGCTGCTGGACCGTCTGCTGCCGTTGTATGTCCGGAACACGATGTACCGCGGCCTGGTCGAGACCAGCGCCGCCGAGCACGGGGCGCGCCGCACCGCCATGAAGAGCGCCACCGACAACGCGGGCGAGATCCTCGACCTGCTCAAGCGCACCTACAACCGCCAGCGCCAGGCGGCGATCACCCAGGAAATCGCCGAGATCGTCGGCGGCGCCGCGGCGCTCCAGGGCTAGTCAGCAGACACTCGAACCACACAGGAATCCAGCGCATGGCCACTGCAACTGTCGCAACCAACATCGGCACGGTCGTCCAGGTGATCGGCCCCGTCCTCGACGTGGAATTCGAGCCCGGGCAGCTGCCCGAGATCTACAACGCGCTCCTTCTCGAAGACGCCAGCGGCGCCCAGCCGATCAAGCTGGTGGCCGAGGTGCAGCAGCATATCGGGCAGAACCAGGTGCGCGCCGTGGCCATGAGCACCACCGACGGCGTGGTGCGCGGGATGAAGATCGTGGACACCGGCTCCGCCATCACCGTGCCGGTCGGGAACGTGCCCCTCGGCCGGATCCTGAACGTGCTCGGCGAGCCGGTGGACGGGGGCGCGCCGATCCCGGCCGGCGTGGAGCGGTGGCCCATCCACCGCGAGACCCCGAAGTTCGTGGACCTCGAGCCCAAGACCACCGTCTTCGAGACCGGCATCAAGGTCATCGACCTGATCGCCCCGTTCGTGAAGGGCGGCAAGATCGGCCTCTTCGGCGGCGCCGGCGTCGGCAAGACCGTCGTCATCATGGAGCTCATCAACAACGTGCAGAAGGGCCACGGCGGCAAGTCGGTCTTCTGCGGCGTGGGCGAGCGCACCCGCGAGGGCAACGACCTCTACCTCGAGATGGAGGAGAGCGGCGTCATCAAGTCGACGGCCCTGATCTACGGCCAGATGAACGAGCCGCCGGGTGCGCGGCTCCGGGTGGGGCTGACCGGGCTCACGGTGGCGGAGTACTTCCGCGACGTCGAGAACCAGGACGTGCTGCTCTTCATCGACAACATCTTCCGCTTCACCCAGGCGGGCTCGGAAGTGTCGGCCCTCCTCGGCCGCATGCCGAGCGCCGTCGGCTACCAGCCGACCCTGGCCACCGAAATGGGCGACCTGCAGGAGCGGATCACCTCGACCACCAAGGGCTCCATCACCTCGGTGCAGGCCATCTACGT
>DAOMFQ010000207.1:0-4314 GCA_035429905.1 Gemmatimonadales bacterium | reverse complement strand
GGCCCGGCGCGGAGTCGGGCCACACCTGGCCGCGCCGGGCGTGGCAGAGTCCGCAAGTCTCGATTTCCGTCCGGTGGGACCGTGGCGCGCTTCTCCTGGCGATGCCGGTCGCGGTGTCCATGGTCCAGGTGGCCGGTACGCTGTCGTGGAACGACACGGTGAGCCCGCTTGCCCCGCGCCAGGAACTGGTGGCCCCCGACCGCTTGCCTGCCAGCGCCACGTGCGTGCTGCCTGGGCCGTGGCAGGCCTCGCAAGACACGTCGATCTCGGACCAGGTGGTGGCGTAGCTGTCGGCCGCGGCCACGTACCCCTTTTGCAAGTTGGTCGAGTGACACTGCGCGCACATGAAGTTCCAGTTTTGCAGCATCCCGGTCCAGTGCAGCACGTCGCGGTGATCGACCCGCTCGCCGGGGTACAGGAAGAACCAGCGCTGGCCCCCTTCCGCCTTCGTCCGCGTGTCCCACGCAATCCCCAGCGCCTGGTAACGGCCCCGCGGAAAGGCGATCAGGTACTGCTGGAGCGGATAGACGCCGAAGGTGTAGCGGATCGGATACTCGGTGAGCGTCCCGTCGGGACCGTCGGTGGCCACCCAGTAACCCCCGTCCCTCCGGAAGAAGCGTGAGGTGACGCCGTTGGCGGCGTACCTCGCGTCATTGAAGTCGCCGAGGACGGTGGTCGAGTCGGCCACCGCCATGGCCTGTGCGTGGTGGGACGTGCTCCACAGCGAGTCCTGCGCGGCGTGGCACGAGACGCACGCCGTGCGGCCGACGTAGGCCGCCGGAGGCGTGGCCTCCGGCCGGCACGCGCCGGCGAAGACCAGGATGCAAAGCGCCCCGGCGGTGGCGAAGCCACCCCGGGGCGCTGCCGGGCGATCGGGCAGGCTCACTGCACCGGCACGAGCGGGATGGACGAAGCCATCGAGGCCTGGACGATCAGGTCGAGGCGGTTCTCGATCTGGTAGAAGCGGAGCGTGCCCTTCGCGCCGAGGACGGGCTCGAACTTCTTGGCCCAGTCGCCCTTCAGCTTCGCGTAGTCCTGGTCGAGCTTGGTCCAGGACGCAATGAACGTCGTGATGTCCTTGTCGGTGACCGTGTCGGCGGCGGTCGGCGAGAACAGCAGCGCCTGCCGCTGGTCGTTGATCTGCTTGACCGCGGCGCGGTACTGCTGGTAGAGCGGCCAGAAGGCGGTGGCCTGGGTCTCGGTGAGGGGCAGGTTCTGCGCCACGATACCCTGGCGGTCGGTCTCGATCTGCTGGCGGGTGACGGCGAGGTCGGTGGCCTGGGCGGACAGCGCGGCCGGGAGGGCCACGAGGGCGGCGAGCGAGAGTACGGTGGTCAGGCGACGCATGGTAAGGATCTCCAGGGGGTGAGCGCCCCGCGCCGGACGATGGTTGGTGGCGGCGGGGTCGGCCGGGAAGATAACACCGCTCAGGCGCGCTCCGCGCGACGGCGCGCGATTTCCGCGGCCACCCGCGCCTCGAGCATCTGGATGGCGATGGTGTTCCGGCCGCCTTCCGGCACGATGATGTCGGCGTAGCGCTTGGACGGCTCCACGAACTCGAGGTGCATCGGCCGCACGGTCGTCAGGTACTGGGTGATGACCGACTCGACCGAGCGGCCGCGCTCCGAGACGTCGCGCTGCATCCGGCGGATGAAGCGCAGGTCGTCGGCCACATCCACGAACACCTTGACGTCGAACAGCCGGCGGAGCCGCGCGTCGGCGAAGAGCAGGATGCCGTCCACCAGGATGACGTCGCGCGGCTCCAGGCGCACGGTGGCGGCGGCGCGGGTGTGCCGCGTGAAGTCGTAGGTCGGCTTGTCCACCGCCTGGCCGGCGGCGAGGGCCTCGAGGTGCGCCACCATCAGGTCGGTGTCGATGGCGTCGGGGTGGTCAAAGTTGGTGCGCTCGCGCTCCTCGATCGGGAGATGCCCGAGGTCTCCGTAATAGGCGTCCTGGTCGAGGAAGATCGCGTCCACTCCGAGCCGGGCGTGGATGGCCATCGCCACGGTCGTCTTGCCGGAGCCGGACCCGCCTGCCACGCCGATGATCAACGGGCGCATCAGTGCTCCTCGGTCGCTGGAGCCGGCGCGGGCGGCGCGCTGCCAGCCAGGGGTCCGTCCACCGGCAGGATGAACCAGAAGGTGCTGCCCCGTCCGTAGATCGATTCCGCGCCGATCGTCCCGCCGTGGAGCTCGACGAAGCGCTTGCTGAGCGCCAGGCCGAGGCCGGTGCCCTGCTGCCGCCGGCTGGCCGAGCTGTCCACCTGGCTGAACTCCTGGAACAGCTTGGCGGTGTCCTCCGGCCGGATGCCCATGCCGGTATCGCTCACCGACACCCAGATCGCGTCGCGGGACAGCAGGCGCGCGCCCTCGCCGCCGGGACCGCCCAGGATGGGGAGGGGTGCGCGGGTGCGCACCACCGCCAGCCGCACCTGCCCGGCCTCCGGCGTGAACTTCGAGGCGTTGGACAACAGGTTGATCAGGACCTGCTTGACGCGGAGGCCGTCGGCCACCGCCACGAGGGCGCCGCCGTCCACTTCGACGGTGCAATCCTGGCGGCGGGCGGTGCGCAGGCTCGCGGTATCCGCCACCGCCTCCGCCACGGCCTGCCGCAGATCCGTCGGCTCCAGTTGCAGCGTCATCGCGCCGGCCTCGATCTTGGAGAGATCGAGTACGCTGTTGATCAGGTCGAGAAGATGCCGGCCGTTCCGGAGCACCGCCTCGAGGAATTCGCGCTGCTCGGGGTTGACCGGCCCCGCGGCCTCGGTCAGGAGCAGGTCGGAGAACCCGTTGATCGCGTTGAGGGGTGTCCGGAGTTCGTGTGACATGTTGGCCAGGAACTGGCTCTTGAGGAGGGTGGCCCGCACCAGTTCGCGGTTCTTGATGGCGAGCGCGCGCTCGTTCCGCCGGCTTTCCTCGAGGACGTTGGTCCGGTCGAGCGCCACCACGACCTGGTCGCCCAGGGTCTGGAGCAGCTGGATGGTGTTCTCGTCGTAGGGCTGGCCGTCGCGGCGGCTGTGCACGCTCATGGTGCCGATGACCAGGCCGGCGGAACGGAGCGGCACGATGGCGGCGGTGCGGAGGGACGACGGCGTGCCCTCGGGCCGGAAGCTCCGCGGGTCGGTGTCCATGTCCCCGCTGAGGAGCGGCTCGTCATTGAGCGCCACCCAGCCGGACAGTGACTGGTCGATGGGGAGGAGCTGGCCGATGACGGGAGCGAGCGGACCGGAACCGGCGGCGATGCGGAGGAACCGACCTTCCTCGACAACCAGGGCCACCAGGGCGGCTTCGCTCTCCAAGAGGTCGGCGGCGGCCTGGGTCACCTCGGTGAGGATCTCCTCGAGGCTCCGGCCCGCCAGGAGGCTCGCGGCCAGGCGGCGGAGCCGCTCGAGCTCCCGGTTGCGCGCCGCGGAGGAGGCGAGCGCGTGACGAAGGGTCCGCGCCTGGCGCTGCGCCAGCACGCTTCCGCGGTGCAGCCCGGCCCAGGCGAGCACGGTGGTGGCGACGGCCAGGACGAGCCCGAAGACGCTCTCCTGCCACACGAGGTAGACCGATGCCCATCCACAGAGGACGGCCACGACCGTGAGCACGCCCGGCGAGAGCAGGCGGTAGCGCCTCCGGGAACCGGTGGTGGGCATGGGTAAAGGCTAGCGGTGCGGGGCGGGGTGGGGAAGCGGGGAGCCCCTATTCCCAGAGGACTTCGTGGAATTCGGTCTCGCCGGTCAGGAGCATCCGCTTCAGGTAGGGTCGGCAGAGCCCACACTGATCGCCGCAGCCGGTTTCGCGCATGATGTCGTCGAGGGTCCAGGCACGTTCACGCACCAACGGCTCAAGCGCGGCGAACGGCAGGCGGCGACACACGCATCGCGTCACATGAACAGTGGACATGGACCCAATATATGGAGGCACGGCGCGACTGTTGGTGCTCCTTCCTCCCCGCTTCATACTGCCTTCATTGCCCTCGTGTACCACGCCAGTTCGCCGCCCCTGGATTCGATTTGACAACGCCCCGCCCGCGCATCAGTATCCCTCATCCCGCTTCAAGGAGGTGCAGGCCATGCGTGTCTATGGCTCAACCGCGATCCGCAACGTGGCGTTCGTCGGGCACGGCGGCTGCGGCAAGACCACCCTGGTGGACGCCCTCGCCTTCGTGTCCGGCGCCAGCCGACGCCACGGCACGATCAAGGACGGCACGACCCTCACCGATTACACCCCCGATGAAATCGCCCGGCAGCACTCGATCAGCCTGGGCCTCGCGTTCGCCGAGTGGATGGACACCAAGCTCAACCTGCTCGACACCCCCGGCTACCTCGAC
>DAOMFQ010000206.1:0-4344 GCA_035429905.1 Gemmatimonadales bacterium | reverse complement strand
CGCTGATCAGCACATAGGAGCCCTTGACCGACTTGAGCGCGGCGACGAACCCCGCGGAGTCGGCGGCGTCGGGCAGAATCATGACCGGAGCCTCGACCGGCTTGCCCTTGGTGCCCGGGCTCCAGGCGAGGATCATCCCCTCGAGGGAGCGGACCCGCGGGGCGACCAGGTCGAAGTGGCTGGCTCCGCGCTTCCATCCCTTCCAGGTGCCGTACTGCACGTTCTCGGCGCTGATGCCCCAGCTGGTGTAGGTCTTCACCAGCCAGTCGTTGCCGGCCTTGATGCCGGGTGAGCCGGTGAGCCGCGGGCCGATCGAGTCGTCGAGAACCTGCGCCAGCGCCCCGACCTGCGAGCTGTCCATGCCCAGCGACCAGATCCGCTTGATGATCGGGTCGTCGGAGGGAAAGCTCTGCCCCCAGGCCGCGGTGGCCGGCGCGAGGAGGAGCGCCATGAGGCCCAGCCGAATCATGCGTCGCATCATCGAACTCCAGGTGAGGAAGAGCGGTTACGCCACCCGGGATCCGGGGGCGTCGTAGAAGCGTCCGCCTTGTGCCGCCATGGCCACGAGCGAGGCGGCCGGGGCGAATCGTGCCCCGAACTCGGCTTCGAGGGCGCGCAGCGTGGAGACCACCTGCGCGGCGCCGAGGTCGTCGATCATGCGGAGCGGGCCGCCACGGAACGGCGGGAAGCCGATGCCGAAGATGGCGCCGATGTCGCCGTCGCGCGGCGAGCGGACCACGCCCTCGCCGGCCGCCATCGCCGCCTCGTTCAGCATGGCGTACACCAGCCGCTGCTCGATGGTCTGCGGGCTGACGCGATCGGAGGGCGTGATGCCGAGCAGGCGGTACACCTGCGCGTCCACGCCGGCCTTCTTGTCGTTCTCGTAGCGGTAGAACCCGCGCCCGCTCTTCCGGCCCAGGCGCTTGTCCGCCAGCATCCGCGCGATGGCGTCGGCCGGTGCCAGGCGCTCGCCGAAGGCCTTGTGCATGACCCCACCGCCCTTGCCCGCCACGTCGAGGCCGACCTCGTCGAGCAGCGCGATCGGGCCCACCGGGAAACCGAACCGGGTCATCGTCCGGTCGATGGCCTCGATCGGGGTGCCTTCCATCAGCAGGTGGCCCGCCTCATTGAGGTACGGCGCCAGGATTCGGTTGACCCAGAACCCGGGGCGGTCGGCCACGACGATGACGGTCTTCCCCATCCGCCGCCCGAACTGCACTGCGGTAGCGATGGCGTCCGGCGAGGTGGCCGCCCCGGGGATGATTTCCAGCAGGGGCATCCGGTCCACGGGGCTGAAGAAGTGCATGCCGAGGATCCGCCCGGGATGGCGGGCGCCGGCGGCGATGTCGGTGATCGGGATGGTCGAGGTGTTGGTGGCGATGAGCGCCCGGTCGGTGAGCGCCCCTTCGAGCTCCGCGACCACGGTGCGCTTGACCGCCAGGTCCTCGAAGACCGCCTCGATGACGAGGTCGGCGCGCGGGTAGCCGGAGTAGTCACCGGTGCCGGAGAGAAGCGCGGCGAGGCGGTCGTACTCCGGCCTGGTGATCCGCCGCCGCTTGAGCCGCCCGTCGAGGATGCCGAGCGCCGCCTTCATCCCTTTCCCGACCCGGCTCAGCTCCGCGTCCTTGAGCCGGACCTCGACCCCCGCCTGGGCCACCGCCGTGCCGGCGATGCTGGCGCCCATGAAGCCGGAGCCGATCACCCCGAGCCGGCGCACCGGCCGCGGGATCGCGGTACCGGGAGCCACGCCGTCATCCTTCTTGAGCGCCGTGGTGGCGAAGAAGATCTGGACCAGCTTCCGCGACACCGCGCTCACGGCCAGCTCGCCGAACCGCCGGTGCTCGTCCACCAGCCCGGCGCGCATCCCGCGCTCCATGCCGGTGCGCACCGCCTCGAGCGCCGACAGCGGCGCCGGGTAGTGCCCACCGGTCTTGGCGACGACCGACTTGCGCGCCATCCGGTACACCAGTGCCCGTCCGATCGGATTGGCGTCGAGCAGCAGGGCGGCAACGCCGCCCTTCCTCGGGCGCTTCGGCATGCCCGATTCGACGAGACGGAGCGCGGCGGCCACCGCCAGGCTCCGGAGGAGCGGCGGGGGCACCAGTTCGTCGACCATGCCGAGCTTGAACGCCTTGGCGGCCCGCTCCGACTTCCCGGCGAGGATGATGTCCAGCGCCGCGCGCACGCCGATGAGCCGGGGCAGGCGCTGGCATCCGCCGGCGCCCGGCAGGATCCCGAGCTGCACCTCGGGCAGGCCGAGCTGCGTCTTGGGATGGTTGGTGGCGAGCCGCCAGTGGCAGGCCAGGGCCATCTCGAGTCCGCCGCCGAGACAGGCGCCGTGGATCGCGACGACGACCGGCTTCGGGAAGGACGCAACCCGGTCCACCATGGCCTGCCCGTCGCGGGAGAGGGCCTCGGCGGCCGCCTGGTTCGGCAGCGCCACGAATTCCTCGATGTCGGCGCCGGCGATGAAGGTGTCCGGCTTGCCCGAGATCAGGACGACCGCGCGCACCACCTTGTCCGCCCGGAGCCGCTCCAGCAGGGCCTCGAACTCCGCCTTGGCGGCGGCATTGAGGATGTTGACCGGCGACCCCGGCTGGTCGATCGACACCACCGCGACGCCCCGCTCCTCGACGACCGTGAACATGCTCATGCGCGCTCCAGCACCATGGCGAAGCCCATTCCGCCCTGTGCGCAGATGGAGATCAGCCCGAACTGCACGTCGCGGCGCTGCATCTCGTTGGCCAGCGTCGTCACGATGCGTGCCCCGGTGGCGCCGAAGGGATGCCCGATGGCGATGGAGCCGCCGAGGACGTTGGTGATGTCCCAGTTGACCTCGCCGACCGGCCCGGGCAGCCCGAGGCGGTCGGCCCAGCTCTGCGAGCCCCACGCCTGGATGTTGGACAGCACCTGCGACGCGAACGCCTCGTGGATCTCGACGAGGCCGAGGTCGGACCACTGGAGGCCGGCCCGCTCGAGGGCGCGGGGCACCGCGATGGCCGGGCCCATGAGGAGCTGCCACCCCGGGTCCACCGCCGCCACCGCGTAGCTTCGAATCGTGGCCAGCGGCCGGTAGCCGAGCGCCCGGGCCTTTTCATCCGCCATCAGGATCACCGCCGACGCGCCGTCGGTGAGCGGGGAGGCGTTGCCGGCGGTGACCGAGCCGTACCGGCGGTCGAACACCGGCTTGAGCTTGGCGAGCGCCTCGAGGGTGGAGTCGGCGCGGACGCCGTTGTCGCTGGCCAGCACCTCGTCCATGCCGCGGCCGCCGAACCACGGCGCGATTTCCGCGGTGAGCCGCCCGTCGGCCGTCGCCGCGGCCGCGCGCTGGTGGCTCATGAGCGCGATGCGATCCTGGTCCTCCCGGCGGATGCCGTTTTCCTGGGCCATCTTCTCGGCCGACTGGCCCATGGATTCGCCGGTGGAGGGCTCGGCAATGGCCGGCGTGACCGGCACGAGGTCCCGGAGCCTGAGCCGCGACAGGACGCCGAGGCGCTGCCCCAGGCTCCGGGCCTTGCTCGCCTCGACCAGCAACGCGCTGAAGCGCCGCGAGTGCAGGATCGGGATGTCGGAAAGCGATTCCGCCCCGCCCGCGATCACGACGTCGGCTCGGCCCAGCATGATCTGGTCGGCCCCGTTGACGATGGCCTGGGCACCGGAGGCGCAGGCGCGGTTGAGCGAGTAGGCGGGGATGGTCTTGGGAAACTGGGGGAGGAGGCTGACTTCGCGGGCGAGATTCGGGACCAGCACGGACGGGATTACCTGCCCGAAGATCACCTCGTCGACCTCGGACCCGGGGAGGTCGGTCCGGTAGAGCAGTTCCTTGGTGGCGTGGCGCGCGAGGGTCACCGCGGTGACATCCTTGAGCGCCGTCCCGCTCTTCGCGAAGGGCGTCCGCACGCCGGAGACGACGGCAGCCCGCCGCCCGGCCGGGATCGTCAGCATATTATCGTTCGTGCGTAAGGGTTAGGCGGGGCGACGGCGGGCCACGACACTCGCGACCGCGCGCCAGCGCTCCACGTCCACCGGCTCCAGCACCTCGCGTCCGTGCAGGACCTCGAGGGGAGCGATCAACCGGGCCAGTTCACCCCTGGCCAGCAGGTGGTCGTCCCTGGTCGGCCCCCAGCCCAGCTCCCGCTGGGTCACGAGAAAGGTTTCCATGATCAGCGTTCCGCCGGGCGCCAGCGCCTCGTGCACCAGCGGCATCCGCTTCCGGTCAAGATAGTTGAACACGAGGACGGCATCAAAAGGCGGGACCTCGGGCCAGTCGCCCTGCAGATCCACCACCCGCCAGTCCACATGCAGGTCGCGCGTGGCCGCCAGCGCGCGGCCGCTGCTGTCCAG
>DAOMFQ010000205.1:0-4354 GCA_035429905.1 Gemmatimonadales bacterium | reverse complement strand
CGCGAGGGTGTGCGTTTGCGAAAGCGCCTCGAGGGCGGGTCCCGCATCGGGGAAGAGCGCGAGGCGGCGGTATTCGGCAAGCAGGTCGCGGCGCGCCATCGCATCGGCGGCGAGGCCGAGCGACTCGAGCGCCCGCTCGATGGTGCCCTGGTCCCGCGCCACCGCCACGGCGGAGAGGGTCACCTCCGGCCGCAGCTCGGAGAGCAGCGTCCCCTCGGAGTTGGCGTACCAGTACTCGACTACCTCGTCCCGGTAGGAGGCGTGGGTGTCCACGATCCGCCGGTCGCGGCCCAGCATCAGGGCATTGAGCGCCTCGAGGTGTCGCTTTTTCTCGTCGAGCGACACGCCGCGCACGTCGTGCCCAAGCGGCAGGACGACGTCCGCTTCGCGCACCGGCACGTCGGCCAGCGCGATCGGCGCGTCGAGCCGCACCGCCAGGGAGAGCTCGTGGGCGCGGGCCACCATCGCGGGGAGCTGGTCGAGGGAGGTGAAGCTGGCCATCCCCCAGCCGCAGCCGCGGTTGAGGGCGCGGACGAAGCCGCCCTCGTCGGTGCTGACGGTGGCGCCCTCGAGGCGGGTGCCGCGGAAGGCCACCGCCGAGGTGACGCTGCGTTCAAGGCGGATTTCGGTGAAGTCGGCCCTCGAGGCGGCGAGGGCGTCGCGGAGCCGGTTCTTCACTTCCGGCGGGCGTATTCGGGGTGGGGCACCAGCTCCCCGTCCACCACGACCTCGCGGTCCCAGGGCAGGATGATGAACTTCTCGGTCTCGAAGGCGTGGTAGTCGGGGGTGTACGGGCCGGTCTTGAAGGACACGGCGGTGCGGACGGCGGCGGGCTGGAGCAACCGCACCTCGCTCAGCGCCAGCTTGAGGGTGCTGCCCGATTCGCAGGTCTCGTCCACCACCAGGACGCGCCGGCCGCGGATGGTGGCGGGCGGGCCCGCCACGAGGACCGGCTCCTTCCGCGCGCTCGGGCGCGTCACCACCATCGAGGCGAACTCGCGCTGGAGGATGGAGGCCACCACGACGCCGGGCATGACGCCGGCCTTGGCGATGCCGAGGATGACCTCGGGGTCGAAATCGCGGGCCACCTTGAGGGCGAGCGCGCGGCAGACCTCGCCGAAGAACGGCCAGTCGATCTCCATCACGTCGCGGAGGTCGGGAGCGGCGGCACGGGGCATGGGAAGTCCTGGTGGGGGGAGCGCCGACCGATGCAAGCTATCCATGCCACCCGCCCTCGGCAACCACGTTGCGACCCCCCACAACGGCGGCTATCTTGCGTGGGCATCACGACTTGAGCGCGTTTCCACCCGAGGTCGAGGCATCGCCGTCCATATGAGCTTCTGGCGACGGTTGCTGGGCAGGGGGAAGTCCTCCACGCTGCGCCCGCAGCGCCTCGACTACCTGAACGAGGCGCTCGCGCTCGAGCGGCAGGGCGACTATGAGGCGGCGCTCACCTCCTATCGGCTGGCGCTCCGCGACAACGCGCAAGACACCCGGATCCTCCAGAACATGGCGATCGCCTTCACGAAGACGGGCCAGCCCGATGAGGCGGTGCGGCACTATCGCCGCGCCATCGAGCTCGATCCGACGCTCGTGGGCGCCCACTATGGCGTGGCGTTCCTCCTCCTCAAGCGCGGCGAGGTGGCGCAGGGCGCCGAGCATCTCCGCGCCTTCCTGGCGCGTCCGCCGAAGGGTCCCGACGGCGAGCGCTGGATCCGGCACGCCGAGGCGGCGCTGGAAGACGCCGAGCGGACCCTGGCCGAGGAACAGGGATGAGGGCGCGCGCGGTGCGGGCCGCGGCACTGGTGGCGGCGCTCGCCGCCTGCTCCGACGTGAGCAACAGTGACGAGTCCGTCATTGCCCTCGAGGTCACCAGCCCACCAGGAGGCGTGGTGGAGGTGGGCGACACGGTGCAGTACACCGCGGTCGCCCTGAACCGCAACGGCGACCCGATTCCAGCCACCATCGTCTGGTCCACCCCCGACACCGCCAACATCACCGTGGACAGCCTCACCGGCGTGGTGGTCGGAAAGAAGGGCGCGACCCAGGCGAGGGTGCAGGCGCGCTGCGAGGGGCTCGTCTCGCCGCTCAACATCATCACGGTGGTGGCGGTGCCCGACACCCTCATCCTGGTGCCGCCCGACACCGTGCGCGTGGACGCGCTGCCGGACACCGCCTCCCCTGCCCTGGTGGCGCGCCTCGAATCCACCAATCCGGTCGGGCCGCTGAGTGGCCGGGCCCTGATCTACACCATCATCGAGCCGGTCTTCACGCCGCCCGCGGTGCCCTCGGCCAAGCTGCCGAACGGCGCCCAGACGGACACCGTCACCACCAATGCCAGCGGTGAGCCCAGCACCCCGGTCGTCGTCTCCCGGGTGGCTGGCATCACGTCGCCCGACAGTGCCATCGTCGAGGTCCGCGCCACCTTTCACGGCGGCGCCGACACGGTGGCGGGGTCGGGCCAGCGCTGGATTGTCCGCTTCACGCCGTAGCCGAGACTGGAGGTTGCCGTGAGCAACACCCCCCGTACCCTCAACGAGATCTTCTTCAGCGCGATGGACCGGTCCGCGGCGCGGCCGGTGGCCATGCGCATCAAGCGCGACGGCGCCTGGGTCGCAACCAGTTTCCGGGAGCTGCTGGAGCAGGTCCAGGCCTTCAGCCTTGGGCTGGTCGAGCTCGGTATCCGCCCGGGCGACCGCCTGGCCATCCTCTCCGAGAACCGCCCCGAGTGGGCCATCACCGACTTTGCCTGCCTGGCGGCGCGCTGCGCCGACGTGCCGGTGTACCCCACGCTGCCCGCCAAACAGATCGAGTACATCCTGCGCGACTCGGGCGCGGTGGCCATCTGCTGCTCCTCGACGGCCCAGCTGGACAAGGTGCTCGAGATCCGGGGCAACCTCCCCGCCCTCCGGCACATCGTGGTGTTCGACGCGGCGGCGGCCAAGGGCGGCGCGCTCACCTTCGGCGATGTGCTCGCCAAGGGCCGGGCGGTGAAGGACAAGCATCCGAACTGGCGGGCCGACGCGCTCACCGTGACGGCGGGCGACCTCGCGACCCTGATCTACACCTCCGGCACCACCGGCGACCCCAAGGGCGTGATGCTCACCCACGGCAACATCACGTCGGACGTGGTGGCCGGGCTCCAGGTGCTCGACCTCCGCCCCGAGGACGAGTGCCTCTCCTTCCTGCCGCTGTCGCACATCTTCGAGCGGATGGCGGGGCACTACTGCATGACGCAGCAGGGAGCCATCATCAACTACGCCTCGAGCATCGAGGCGGTCCCGGCGGAAATGGGCGAGATCCGGCCCACCGTGGTCTGCTCGGTGCCGCGCCTGTACGAGAAGATCTACGCCCGCGTGCTCGAGAACGCGATGGCGGGCTCGCCGCTCAAGCAGAAGATCTTTCTCTGGGCCAAGCGGACGGGGGAGGCGTGGGCGGAGCTGGCCATCGAGGGGAAGCCCGTCCCCGCCGCGCTCGGGATCAAGTACCGGCTGGCGTTCAAGCTGGTGTTCAGCAAGCTGGTGGCGCGGGTGGGCGGCCGGCTCCGCTTCTTCGTGTCGGGCGGCGCGCCCCTCTCGGCGGACATCGCGCGGTTCTTCTACGCCGCGGGGCTTCCCATCATGGAGGGGTACGGTCTCACGGAGACCTCGCCGGTCATCGCCGTCAACGGCTTCGGCCGCATGCGGCTCGGGACGGTGGGCAAGATGGTGCCCGGGGTGGAGGTGAAGATCGCGGCCGACGGCGAGATCCTGACCCGCGGCCCCAACGTGATGACCGGCTACTACAACAAGCCGGAGGCCACCGCGGAGGCCATCGACGCCCAGAGCTGGTTCCACACCGGCGACATCGGCGAGGTGGACGCCCAGGGCTTCCTCAAGATCACCGACCGGAAGAAGGACCTCATCGTGACGGCGGGCGGCAAGAACATTGCCCCGCAGCCGATCGAGAACGTGGTCAAGACCAATGGCTTCATCCTCAACGCCGTCATGCTGGGCGACAAGCGCCAGTTCCCCATCATGCTCGTGGTGCCGAACGTGGACGCGGTGCGGAAGTGGGCGGAGGCTCAGGGGATGACGGGCCGGAGCGACGCCCAGCTCCTGGGCGACATCACGGTGCAGAACAAGGTGGCTGGGGAGATCAAGAAGTCGCTGCGCGACCTAGCCCACTACGAGATGCCGAAGAAGTTCATCCTGCTGGACCGCGACTTCAGCATCGAGGCGGGCGAGCTCACGCCGACGCTCAAGGTCAAGCGCCGGGTGGTGGAGAAGATCCACCAGGAGCGGATCAACGAGCTCTACGCATCCGGCAGCGCGGAAGTCGTCTACTAGCCCGCTCGCGCCACCCCGACCCCGCC
>DAOMFQ010000204.1:0-4361 GCA_035429905.1 Gemmatimonadales bacterium | reverse complement strand
GGCATCCGGTCGAGGAACTGCTTGGCGTAGGTGGACAGCGACTCCACGAACCGGCGCTGTCCCTCGGCGTACACGGTGTCGAACGCGAGCGAGCTCTTGCCGGAGCCGGAGGGTCCGGTCACGACGATCAGCGCCCGGCGGGGCAGGTCGACGGTCACACCCTTCAGGTTGTGCTGGCGGGCGTTCACGATCCGGATGACGTCCTGCGGCATGGTCAAAAGATAGTTGACCCCGCCTCCAGCGACCCGTACGTTTCGGCCCTCATGGCCAATCCCCTTTCCCCCAAGCTCCTCCTGCGCGGATTCGAGATCTTCGTCGGCATTTCCCTGGTCGGGTATGCCGCCGTGCTGTTCTACGGGGACAACCTCCCGGCGTTCCTCCACGGGCTCACCCAGCTCCGGTGGGAGTGGGTGCTGGTGGGCCTGGCGCTGGCTTCGATGGACTGGATCGGCGGGGGGCTCCGGATCTGGGTGGTGGCGCGAGAACTTCACCCGAACCCTCCGCTGAAGGGGATGCTCCTGGCGGGGGGGATGAGCGCCTGGGCCGCCTACCTGACGCCGCTGCAATCGGGCGCCGCCCCGATGATGATCTACACCATGCGGCGCTACGGGGTGAGCGTGCCCGTCGGGATGACCACGGCGCTCATCACCTTCATCGCGACCATCATCTTCTTCGGCATCACCGGCCCGCTCGCCATCCTCCTGGGCGCGGGCAAGTCGCTCGGCAGCAAGGGCGACCTCATGGGTCTCTCGCTCTACGACCTCTTCCTGGGCAGCCTCGGCGTCTTCGCCACGCTCGGGGTCCTGCTGATCGTGGTCATCGTGTTTCCCCGGCTCGCGCGCAACTTCATCCACCGGCTGGCGGTGTGGGCCGGGCGGCGGAGCAAGCGGATCGAGGCCCGGCTCGAAAAGCTCACGGCCGGCATCGACGACGCGCACGCCAGCGTGGCCAAGTTCAACACGCCGCGCGGCTGGGCCTCCCTCTTCTGGGCGACGCTGCTCTCCGGCCCTTCGCATGCCAACAAGCTGCTGGCGGGCTACGTGGCGCTCCGCGTCATCGGCGTCGAGGCGCACTTCGTGGACGTGCTCCTGGTCCAGACCCTGGTGACCTTCCTGCTCTACTTCGCCCCCACGCCGGGGGCCAGCGGGATCGCGGAGGTGCTCTCGGCCATCGTCATGACGGCGTACGTGCCGGCCGCGCTGACGCCGCTGTACACCCTCGTCTGGCGCACCATCCTGAGCTACTTCACGATCGCGTTCGGCTTCCTGGTCTTTTCCCACTGGGTGCGCCAGGGCATCAAGGGCCTCGACGACCTCGACCCCGGCGACGCGCTCGAGGCGGCCGGCCAGGGGCAGCGGGGATGAACGTCCAGGAGGACGCGCTCGGCCGCTCCTACGACGCCGGCTTGATGCGCCGGATGCTGCAGTACCTGAGGCCCCGCCGGGGCCTCGTCGCCATTGCCGTCTCGCTGCTCATCGTCAACGCGCTCCTCGCCCTCGTCGGGCCGGTGCTCACCCGGCAGGTGCTCGACGTGGCGGTGCCGCACCGCGACCTCGGGCTCCTCGGCACGCTGACCGCGGCCTACCTCGCGGCGCTGGCGCTGGAATTCGCGACCGAATACGCCCAGGGCCTCCTGACGACCCACATCGGCCAGGGCGTAATGCACGACCTGCGCATGGAGATCTTCGGCCGGCTGCAGCGGCTGAGCATCCCGTATTTCGACCGCCACCCGGTCGGGCGCCTCATGACGCGGGTCACCTCCGACGTCGAGACCCTGAACGAACTGTTCTCCTCCGGCGTCGTGGCCATCTTCGGCGACCTCTTCACCCTCTTGGCCATCATGGCGCTGATGCTGGCCACAGACTGGCGCCTGGCGCTCGTGGCCTTCGCCGTCATCCCCCTGGTCTGGCTCACTGCCTACCTGTTCCGCCGGCAGGTCCGCGAGGCCTTCCGCGACATCCGGGTGCGCCTCGCCCGGCTCAACAGCTTCCTCCAGGAACACCTGTCCGGCATGCGCGTCGTGCAGCTCTTCGGCCGGGAACGCGCCGCCGCCGAGGAGTTCGGGGCCGTCAACCGGTCGCACCTCGACGCCCACCTGCGCTCGATCACGGTGTACGCGGTCTTCTTCCCGATCATCGAGATTCTCGGTTCGGTGGCGGTGGCGCTGCTGCTCTGGTACGGCGGCCTGCGCTTCGCCAGCGCCACCCTGACGGTGGGCACCCTGGCCGCCTTCATCCAGCTCACGCGGCGCTTCTTCCAGCCGCTGCAGGACCTCTCGGAAAAGTTCAACATCCTGCAGAGCGCCATGGCGTCGTCGGAGCGGATCTTCGGACTGCTCGACGCGCCGGTGACGGTGCCGGAGCCGGTCACCCCGGCGGTGCTGCCCCGTCCGGTCAAGGGCGAGGTGCGCTTCGAAGGGGTCTGGTTCCGCTACCGGCCGGAAGGCGCGTGGGTGCTCCGCGACGTGTCGTTCGCCGCGTCCCCCGGGCAGACGGTGGCGCTCGTCGGCCAGACCGGGGCGGGGAAGACGACGGTCATCAGCCTCCTGCTCCGGTTCTACGACCCGGAACGGGGACGGATCACGCTCGACGGCGTGGACATCCGCGACCTCCCGACGTCGGAGCTGCGGCGCTTCATCGGATTCGTGCAGCAGGACCTCTTCCTCTTTACCGGCGATGTCCTTCACAACCTGCGGCTCGACGCCCCGGTGCCGGAGGACGCCGCCCGGACCGCCGCCCGGCGCGTCGGGGCGGACCGGTTCATCCAGCGGCTGCCGGCGGGGTACGGGCACGTGCTCGGCGAGCGGGGGAAGTCCCTCAGCGTGGGCGAGCGGCAGCTGCTCAGCTTCGCCCGGGCGCTCACCCTCGACCCGCGGATCCTGGTGCTCGACGAGGCCACCAGCTCGGTCGACACCGAGGCGGAGGCCCAGATCCAGCAGGCGATCGCCGAACTGATGGTGGGGCGCACCAGCATCGTCGTGGCGCACCGGCTCAGCACGATCCTCCATGCCGACGAGATCCTGGTGTTCCACCACGGCGAGATCCGCGAGCGGGGCAGCCACCGGGAGCTCCTGGACCGCCGCGGGCACTACGAGCGGCTCTATCGGCTCCAGCTGGCAGGCCAGGATGCCGGCGAGCGCGAGGGCTCGGCGGCATGAGGCGTCGCGGCGGGGCCGTGCTTCCTTGCGCCCTCGCCCCGCGGCGGGGTAGGTTTTCGGTCCCCCGTGCCTGTACCGATCGAGGCAGATGATCCAGCTCGAATTTGGCGGCCATCGCTGGCCCCTTGCCGCAGGTGAAACCGTCATCGGGTCGTCACCCGCGGCGGCGGTGCGCCTGGAGCAGGACGGGGTCCTGGCGCAGCATGCCCTGGTGCGCGCCTCGGGCGCGGGCGCCGCGATTCAGCCGGCGGGATCGAATGCCGTCGTGACGGTCAACGGCGTGCGGCTGGGCACCGACCCGGTGCCCCTGTTGCATGGAGACAAGGTGCAGGTGGGCGAGGTCGAGCTGGTGGTGGTGGACGACCGCCGGGCCGGTACCACGCAGCTGGCCGACGCCGCCGCCCTGCGGGCGGCGACGACGCCCACCACTCCGCCCCAGGCCGCCGGGCCGTCCGCGGGCGGGCGCCTGGTGAGCCTGGGCGATGGGCGGGAATATCAGGTGGGGTCCGGACCACTCGTCTTCGGCCGGGACGCCGCCTGCGACGTGGTCATCGAGTCCACGGATGTCTCACGCCGTCACGCCGTCATTGTTCCGGCGCCCGAGGGATATGTCCTCGAGGATACGAGCGCCAACGGCGTGCTGGTCAACGGCGAGCGGGTCGCGGGGCGGCGTACGCTCACCCGCGGCGACGTGCTGCGATTCGGCACCGCCGAATTCCGGTTCTACGCCGATGCCGCGCCGGAGGCGCCGCCCCCCGGCGCAGCCCATCGCCTGTTCGACACGGTGCACGGCATCCCGGCCATGGTGCCCGCGTTTCCGTCGCGGCCGACCGCGCCTCCGCCCCTCGCCACGGTGCTGGTGCGGAGCGGGGCGCTCCGGGGCCAGCGGCTGCCGATCCGCACGCCTGTCGTCAACATCGGGCGCGCCGACTACAACGATCTCGTGTTCGGCGAGGAGAGTGTGAGCGCCTCGCACGCCAAGCTGCAGCGGCGCGAGGAAGTCTGGATGCTCACCGACCTGGACTCGACCAACGGGACCTTCGTGGACGGCGACCAGGTCCGGGGCGAAGTCCCCTTGATGCCCGGTTCCACCGTGCGTTTCGGCGACGTGACGGTGCTGTTCGACCCGACCGACGCCCGCGGGCCGGCCCCGCAAGGGGGCGGCACGCGCGTGGTCGGGGCTATTTCGATTCCCGACACGCCG
>DAOMFQ010000203.1:1920-4395 GCA_035429905.1 Gemmatimonadales bacterium | reverse complement strand
TCTGCATCCCGACCGCGTTCGTGTCGTGGACCGGCGAGGCGCTGGACACCAAGATTCCCCTCCTCCGCTCGATGGAGGCGCTCTCCAAGCAGGCGCTCCGGATCCTCAAGCTGTTCGGCACCGACGCCGGGGTGTCGCGTGTGTTCACCACCGTCGGGCCCGAGCAGGAGTACTTCCTGGTCGACCGGGAGCTCTTCTTCGAGCGGCCCGACCTGATGACCTGCGAGCGCACGCTCTTCGGCGCCCGGCCGCCCAAGGGCCAGCAGCTCGAGGACCACTACTTCGGCACCATCCCTCCGCGCGTCCTGAAGTTCATGTCCGACGCCGAACTGGAGCTCTACCGCCTGGGCGTGCCGGTCAAGACGCGGCACAACGAGGTGGCGCCGGGCCAGTACGAGATCGCCCCGCTCTTCGAGGTGAGCCACATCGCCAGCGACCACCAGATGCTGCTGATGGAAACGCTGAAGCGGGTGGCGCAGCGGCACGGTCTCGCCGCGCTCATGCACGAAAAGCCCTTTGCCGGGATCAACGGCAGCGGCAAGCACAACAACTGGTCGATGGCCTCCGACACCGGGGTCAACCTGCTCGACCCGCAGGACGAGACCCACACCAACATGCAGTTCGTGGTCTTCCTCGTGGCGGTAATCCGGGCGGTGGACCTGCACGCCGACCTGCTGCGCGCCTGCATCGCCAGCGCCGCCAACGACCACCGGCTCGGCGCCAACGAGGCGCCCCCGGCCATCATCTCGATCTTCCTGGGCGACATGCTCTCCGACATCCTCGACCAGGTGGAGAAGGGCCTGCCGAAGCGCACGCTGAAGGGCGGGGTCATCGACCTCGGCGCGCGCTCGCTCCCGCAGCTTCCGCGGCACTCCGGCGACCGCAACCGGACCAGCCCCTTTGCCTTTACCGGCAACAAGTTCGAGTTCCGCGCCGTCGGGTCGAGCCAGAGCATCGCCTGGCCCAACACCGTGCTCAACACCATCGTGGCCGAATCGCTGGACTTCGTGGCCACCGAGCTCGAGAAGGCCATGAACGGCAAGCCGGCGCCGGCCAAGCTCGAGGGCGCGGCCCTGGCCCTGCTCAAGAAGCTGCTCAAGGAGCACAAGCGGGTCATCTTCGACGGTGACAACTACACCGAGGAGTGGCACGCCGAGGCCGCGAAGCGGGGCCTGCCGATGCTGAAGGATTCGGTCGAGTCGTTCGGCGTGCTGTCGAGCCGGAAGAACGCCGACCTCTTCAAGAAGTACGGCGTGCTGACCAAGGCCGAACTGGAGTCGCGGACCCACATCGCCGTCGAGAAGTACGTGAAGCAGCTCACCATCGAGGCCGAGACCATGGTCAGCATGTCGCGGACCATGATCCTCCCTGCCGCCTTCGCGCACCAGACGCTCATGGCGGAGGCCGTGGCCTCCACCGAGGCGGCCGGCGTGAAGGACGCCGACACGGTGGCGGCGCTCAAGGAGTTCGTGGCGCTGGTGTCGAAGCTTCGCAAGGCAACGGCGGTCCTCGAGCGCGCCAGCGCGGCGCACGCGGACGACCCGATGAAGCACGCGCAGCACATCAAGGCCAAGGTCATCCCGGCCATGCAGGACCTCCGCATCCTGGCCGACGAACTGCAGCTGCACGTGGCGGACGAGTTCTGGCCGATGCCGACGTACCGGGAGCTGCTGTTCCTCAAGTGAGCCGGGGGGCGGGGAAGCGGGGAGGCGGGGAAGTCCCCCCCCTCCCCGCTTCCCCGGGTTCCCGCCTTCCCGAATTCCCCCGCACGAACCGGATAGCCCCGCCGCGGCCCATGGCCTAGGTTGGTGCCATGACAAACACACTCGCTGCTCCCGGGCTCCTCGACGACGCCCGCCGCTGGGACGCCGTCGTGCGTCGCGACCCCTCCGTGGCCGACGCCTTCGTCTACGCCGTCCGCACTACCGGCGTCTATTGCCGGCCGTCCTGCCCCTCCCGGAGGCCGCGGCGCGAAAACGTCTCGTTCTTCGATGGCGCCAGGGAAGCCGCGGCAGCGGGGTTCCGGCCCTGCCGGCGGTGCCGCCCGGGGCCTGCGGCGATCGGGTCCCCTGCGGGTCCTGGGGCCGAGGCGGTGGGCCGGGCGGTGGCGTATATTCAGGCGCGTCCGGGGGCAGTCCCCCCACTGGCGGAACTGGCCAGGGCGGCGGGGTCCAGTCCGGCGCAACTACAGCGGAACTTTTCCCGACTCGTCGGTGTGAGCCCGCGGGCCTTTGCCCAGGCACTCCGCCGCGAGCGGCTCAAGACGGCGCTCCGTCGTGGTGATTCAGTCAGTCGGGCAGGATGGGACGCCGGTTACGGGTCCAGCCGCCAGTTGTACGAACAGGGCGCCGATGCACTGGGCATGGCCCCGGCGTCGTATCGTGCGGGCGGCGAAGGCCTGACGCTGCGCTACACCGTCATTCGCACCCCAGCCGGGCCGCTGCTTCTCGCGGCCACCGACCGGGGGTTGTGCGC
>DAOMFQ010000203.1:0-1820 GCA_035429905.1 Gemmatimonadales bacterium | reverse complement strand
GCGGCAGCGGTGGGACGGCCGGGGGCTGCCCGCGCCGTCGGCAGCGCCTGCGCGGCCAATCCGGTGGCGATCGTCATTCCCTGTCACCGGGTCGTGCGGGCCGACGGATCGGGCGGCGAATACAAGTGGGGCGTGGATCGGAAGCGGGCGCTGCTCGCG
Source organism: Gemmatimonadales bacterium (assembly GCA_035429905.1). Taxonomy (GTDB): domain Bacteria; phylum Gemmatimonadota; class Gemmatimonadetes; order Gemmatimonadales; family GWC2-71-9; genus SPDF01. The sequence continues at coordinate 1,661 of DAOMFQ010000203.1, read as the reverse complement.
CGCGAGGCGCGGGGAGACGCACCGTGAGGCACCCGAGGAGACGTCAACGCACATGCCGGCCCGCCGGAGTCTCTCGCCTACCGCTGCCTCGGCCGGGCTCGCGTCCGTCCTGGCGGGCCTCCTCGCGTGCACGCCGCTGGGCGGCTGGCTGTACTCCGACCCCACCTTTGCATTGAGCGGGGTGCGGACCCGCTACCGCGGCTCCCCCGCCGACACCCTCCAGCTCGTCCTCACCGGGTGCAACCTCAACGACTTCAACGTGAACGGCCTGACGGTGGAGGGGCGATTGCTGGTGGATGGTGATCCCGTCGGCAGTCTCTGGTCCGCGCAGCCCTTCACGCTGAAGATGCGCGACTCGGTGGAGGTCCTGGTGCCTCTCGAGATCCCGCGCGCGGACGAACCGCGGGTGCACGCCAAGGGGGACGACCAGATGACCGCCCGCTACGAGTTGAACGGACGCGTGGAGGTAAACACGCCGATCGGCATCCGGCGCGTTCCGCTGCAGCAGTATGGCGAGGTACGCTTCGATGCCGCGGGGGTGGCGAGCGGCTGGACGGTGCGCAATGCGAAGCCCTGCAAGCCGGGCCAGTCAGTGATCCCCGGCCAGGCGGTGACGCCCCGGGTCCTGGTCGACACGATGTTCCGGCCGGTGACGCCAGTCGGCGTCCCCGCCGGACGGCCGGACATGTGACGACGCCCCGCGTTCCGCTCACCTACGCCACCTACCTCAAGGTGGATGAGCTGCTGGCCCTGCAGCAGCCGCTGAGCGACGGCCCCGAGCACGACGAAATGCTGTTCATCGTCATCCACCAGGTGTACGAGCTCTGGTTCAAGCAGATGCTCCACGAGGTGGACCGCCTCCAGCGCCTGCTCGAGGGCGGCCACGGACTGACGGCGCTCGGCTCCCTGAAGCGCATCCTCACCATTTTGAAGGTCCTCGTCTCCCAGATCGATGTGCTGGAGACGATGACCCCGCTCGAGTTTCTTTCCTTCCGCGATCGCCTCGAGTCCGGCAGCGGGTTTCAGTCGTTCCAGTTCCGGGAGTTCGAGTTCGCGCTGGGACACAAGCAATCGTCGGCCCTGGAGCGCTACCCCGCCGGCTCCGACCACCGGGCCCGGCTGGAACGGCGCCTCGCGGCGCCCACCCTGTGGGACGGGTTCCTGGCCTACCTCGCGCAGGACGGCGCGGCGATTCCCGCCGAGGCGCGGGGGCGCGACGTCACCCGGCCGATCGAGCCGTCGGCGGGCGTGCAGGCGGCGCTGGTGAGGGTGTATCGCGCCGGCGGGATGGCGGCGCAGGTGTGTGAACGGCTGGTCGATCTCGACGAGGGTGTGCAGGAGTGGCGCTACCGCCACGTGAAGATGGTGCAGCGGACCATCGGCACGAAGCGCGGCACGGGCGGGTCCGACGGCGCGGAATACCTGCTGCGCACGCTGAACCGCCCGGTGTTTCCGGATCTGTGGGCTATTCGGGCGGAACTGTAGACGGAAACCCGTGAAGCAGGGGCGCACCGCGGTGCGCCCCTACTTCCCCGCCTCCCCGCCCTTCAGCTTCCCCGCCCGCATCACCGCTTCCCGCAACAGAAACTCGATCTGCCCGTTCAGGCTGCGCAGGTCGGCCTCCCTCCATCGCGTGCTGCGCGCGCCGCCCGAGCGCGTGT
>DAOMFQ010000202.1:0-4404 GCA_035429905.1 Gemmatimonadales bacterium | reverse complement strand
CATGCTCGGCACGCCGATCGGGACCACCGCCACGCGCCGAGCCACGGTGCGGACAACCAGCACCCGGAACATGGCGGTGCGGATGACCATGGAGGAATTCGAGGCGCTGAAGGCCAAGGAGCTCCCGGCCACCAAGCCTTCGTGGCGGCGGCCGGCCACCTGGGCGGTGGCCGGCGCGGCGCTGCTCGGCATCGGTGGCGTGGCGTGGATGCTGGCTCGCAGCGGCCCGTCCCCAGAAGCCGGGGTGGGCGGGCTCGACCGGCACCGGATTGCCGTCCTGTACTTCGAGGACCAGAGCCCCGCGCACGACCTCGGCTACCTCGCGGACGGCTATACCGAGGCACTGATCGACGAGCTGAGCCAAGTCGCTGGCCTGAGCGTCGTGTCGCGGGGCGGGTCGGCTGCCTGGCGCGATTCCGCCGTCCCGCCGGATAGCATCGCCCGGGCGCTCCAGGCCGGCATGCTCGTGACGGGGCGAGTCGAGCCCGTGGCGGGAGACCGGATCCGGGTTCAGGTCTGGCTGGTGGACGGTTCCAGCGGCGCGGACATCGGGAAGCGGGCCAGCTTCGAGCGGCCGGCCGCCGACCTGCTCGGTGCGCGTGACTCGCTCGCCACCCAGGCCGCCGACCTGATCCGTCGGGAACTGGGACAGGAGGTGGCGCTCCGCGGGCAGCAGGAAGGGACGCGGAGCCCGGCGGCCTGGTCGCTCCTGCAACGCGCCGAACTTCTGCGCAAGACTGGCGAGGCGGCGGCCGACAGCGGCGACACGGTGCGCTTCGTCGCCGCCTTCGACGAGGCCGACACGCTGTTGGCGCAAGCCGAAGCACTCGATGAGAGGTGGCCGGACCCCATCATCCAGCGGGGGCGGCTCGCCTACCTTCGGTCTCGCCGCTATCTGGGAGACCCGAGAGCCGCCGGATCCTGGATCGGAGTTGGGCTCGGGCACATCGGGCGCGCCATGGCGATCACCACCACCAATGCGGACGCCTTCGAGATCCGGGGCAACCTGCGCTACTGGAAGTACCTCCTCCGCCTTGAGCAGGATCCCGTGGCGGCGGCCGCCCTGCGAGCCAGCGCGCGAAGCGACCTCGAGCAGGCCACCAAGCTTCGACCCACCCAGGCCGGGGCGTGGGCCTCGCTCAGCCACCTCTACGGCAATGACCCGACTACGAGCCTGACCGACGTCTTCCTCGCGGCCCGGAGGGCCTACGAGGCCGATGCCTACCTGTCCAACGCCCCGAAGATCGTCGAGCGGCTCTTCTACGCGGCGTACGACCTGGACCAACCCATCGACGCGTCCCACTGGTGCGAGGAGGGTCTCCGCCGCTTCCCCAGCGAGCCCGCCTTCACCACCTGCCAGCTCTACCTCATGACGATGCGCGGCCAGACGGCGGACCCCGTCAAGGCATGGGCTCTCGCCGGAAGCGACGTCCTGGCGAAAGCCCAACCCGGTGGTTCGGCGGATTTCCAGCTTGCTGAGGCGCACATGATGGTCGCCGGCATTCTGGCCCGCGCCGGCCTCAAGGACAGCGCAAAGGCGGTGGCACGCCGCTCGCTGGCCACTCCCGAGATCGACCCGACCCGGTTCCTTTCCCTCCAGGCAGCCTTCGTTTACGTCCTGGCTGACGACAAGCCGGAAGCCGTCGAGGCGCTGAAGACGTTCCTGGCTGCCAACCCGGAGCGGCGCAACGAGTTCGCGCCCGACCCAGGCTGGAGGTTCCGGCCCCTCGTCGGCGACCCATCGTTCCAGGCCCTGGTCGGCGCGCAGTGACCCGGCCCTGCCGGAGGAGTGGTCCGGGCGCCGCAGCGCCGGGGCGCCACTAGCGCGTGCGGCAGACCCGCTTACCTTGAGCCACCCGAATTCGTACTCATGGCCCCTGGAGGGCTGGATGAATCGCAGGATGGCGTACGTGCTGACTGGCGCCACACTCTTCCTCGGCGCCTGCGCCAGCGACCAGCTCGCCCCGGACCGCCCCCCGACCGGATCGGTCGCGGCCCCGGTCCAGTGGAGCACGGCCGCCTTGGCCACCCTGCCGACGGAGTGCAGTAGCGAGGCCGCCGCCCAGAGCACCATCGACGGTCTCCTGCCCCAGCTCTTCGGGCCGGGCGGCGGACGGCGCGGGAAGGCCCAGGGCTACAGCAACGTGATCGTGAAGGCGCGGCGGGAGGGCAAGACCGCCCTCGCCGAGGCGAACGTGGATTCGTTGGTCAACTTCACGTTGTCCACCTACTACGCAGGCAACCTGATCGGCGGCCAGAGCACGGCGACGCAGGAACGGGTGCTCGAGTTCATTTACCTCCTGTACTGCTCGAACAACATCACCCCCATCCCCGACCTCAGCGGCATCTTCGGCGCCGAGAACACGGTGCTGCTCCGCAACAGCTCGCCGACCACGATCGTGAACGACCCGCTCGACTCGGCCGCGGTGGAGGTGGAGCACGGCGAGGTTCCCAACACCATCTTCGGCACCTTCGTCTCGGTGTACAAGACCACCAACCCCCTCCCGACCACGCTGGACTGGTACGGGATCGACGGATTCCGTCAGGGGGCGTTCGAGTTCGTGTCCAACCCGGCCGTGACCTTCACCTCACCGGTCCTCACGGGCGTGTGCATCTCGTACGACGCCGACATCGTCTCCCCGAACGACCTGCGCCTGGCCCACGCGGTGGAAGACGGCTACGTGTCAGTGGTGCCCGGGAACTCGATCGTGGCGACGCGCGCCGGCACGATCGAGATCGGCGCCTACGCCGACCCGGGTCCCCTCGACCTCGCCTGCGACCCGCTGCCGCCCCCGGTGGTCGCGGCCCGGACGAGTGTCGGCCGTGCCTGGCAGCAGCTGGCCCAACTCTTCTCGCCCGGGACGCTCTACGCCGCCGTGAGCGGCGGCGGCACCGGCAGCCAGGTGGTCAAGTTCAGCCCGTTTGCCGCCGTGGACATCCGGCTCGCGGCCACCGGAACCGGCCCCTCGTCGCCGCAGTACATCCCGGTGGGCAGCACCGAGGTCCAGGCGACCGTGGACGTGACCGTCGTGACGCGGAAGGGACACAGTCCGGTCGAGGGCCTCGCAGTCGCATTCGACCCGGGCGGCTCGTTCGCGCCCGACACCACGGCCACGGACGCGGCCGGTACCGCCACCGCGTCGTGGACCCTGACGTCCGGCACCAACGACGGCGAGGCAACCTCCGCTACCGCACCCCTGCGCTTTGCGCCGGAGGCACGGGCCTTCTCGGTGACGGCGATCCAGCTCACGCCGCTCAGCATCACGACGGCATCGCTCCCGGGTGGCCAGGCGACCGTGGCGTACGGCCCCGCGACCCTGACGGCCGAGGGCGGCGCCGGCACCTTCTCCTGGGGCCTCGCCCCCGGCAGCAGCCTCCCCGCCGGGCTCACGCTCTCGTCGGCTGGCGCGCTGTCGGGAACCCCGACGTCCCCGGGGGCCTTCCAGATCACCGTCCGGGTGACCAGCGGCCCGATGACGGCCGACCGGGCGTTCAGCGTCACGATCTCCCCAGCTCCCGTGATAGTCACCACCGCATCGCCTCTCCCCGACGCGACGGTGGGCGTGGCCTACTCACAGGCCTTCCAGGCCACGGGCGGCACCGGGACCTACAGCTGGGCCGTGGCTGGCGGGGCCCCGCCAGCGGGGCTCACCCTGTCCGCCGCCGGGACCCTGGGCGGTGTGCCCAGCGCCGCCGGCACCGCGAGCTTCACGATCGAGGCGACCAGCGGCGGCGTGGTCGGAAGCAAGGCCTTCACCCTGACTGCACGGTACCCGACCACGGGGACGCTCGTGTTCCAGCCGGGGCCGTCCTCCTCACAGTGCTACGCGCTGAACGTCATCATGACCCCGAACATCGGGGTCAAGGTCAGCGACCAGGGCGGTCGGCCCCTCGCCGGGGTGCCCGTCAACCTCGTGGCGGTGACCAACAACGGCTCCAAGGTGGTGCCGTCGCAGCCGACTGCGCTCACCGGGGCAAACGGCATCGCGGTCTTCAACACGTTCTCCATCAACAAGACCGGCGGCTACCGCCTGATCGCGTCCCTCCAGGCGCCGTGGCCCGTCGTGAGCACGCAGTCAGGCAAGTTCAACATCTCGCCTTCCTGCTCATGAGTTGAGCCGCAGGAACCAGCAACGCAAACGGCCCCGCCATCTGGCGGGGCCGTCGCATTTCCGGCCGTGACGCGACGCGGGCTAGTTCTTCTTCTGCTGCGCGCCGGGCGGATACTTCTCGAACATCTTGTTCACGGCCTTCTGGAGGTTGGCCTGGTTCTTCTGGGCATTGGAGCTCGGGTTGAGCTGCTTGGTGGCCGTGGCCTGCCAGATCAGCTGCTGCTTGGCGGGATCATACATGTCCACCGCCAGCGTCCCGATTTCGATGGTCTCCGAGGTGACGCTCCCCATG
>DAOMFQ010000201.1:0-4464 GCA_035429905.1 Gemmatimonadales bacterium | reverse complement strand
GTCTTGCGGACGGAGGCGTACACGGTGTCCCAGTCCACGGGGCTCAGGGAGCGGAGATCGATCACCTCGGTGCTGACGCCGGTGGTTTCCTCCAGCTCCTTGGCCGCCACCAACGCCCGCTGCACCACCGCCCCGTACGTCACCAGCGTCACGTCCTTCCCCTCCCGGACCACCTTGGCCTTGCCGAAGGGGATCATGAAGTTCGGGCCGGGATTGGGCGCCTTGTTGTAGGTCTGGCGGTAGAGGTGCTTGTGCTCGAGGAAGAGGACCGGGTCCTCGCAGCGGATGGCGGTGCGGAGGAGGCCGTTGGCGTCGAGCGCGGTCGAGGGGCACACGACCCTGAGCCCGGGGACGCCGGTGAAGATGGCCGCCCCGGTCTGGGAGTGATAGACCGACCCGCCCTTGAGGTACCCGCCGTAGGTGACCCGCACCACGACGGGCGAGGCGAAGGCGTTGTTGGACCGCCAGCGCATGAGCGCGAGCTCGTCGCGCAGCTGCATGTAGGCAGTCCAGATGTAGTCGAAGAACTGGATCTCGACGACCGGCTTCATGCCCCGGGTGGCCATCCCGATGGCGCGGCCGATGATGTTGGCCTCGGCCAGCGGCGAGTTGTACACCCGGTCGCTCCCGAACAGCTTCTGCAGCCCCCACGTCACCTTGAACACCCCGCCCTTGCCCTTCACGTCCCCGATGTGCGCCTCGCGGCTGACGTCGGCCACGTCCTGGCCGAACACCACGATGCGGGGATCCCGGGCCATCTCGTCCTTGAGGCAGCCGTTGATCAGGTCCACCATCGTGGTCGGCTCGCCGCTGAACTGCGGGTCGTCCTCGGTGTCGAACTGCTCGGACGTCGGATCGACCTCGGGCGAGTACACGAAATTGTAGATCGTGTCGGTCGTGGGCTGCGGCGACGCCAGCGCGGTGTCGGTGGCGACATCGACCTCCTCCGCCACCTTGGCGCGGATCCGCTCGATTTCCGCCTCGGTGGCGATGCCCTGTGCCACCAGGTAGCGCGGGAAGGTCGTGACCGGGTCCCGCTCGGCGTCCGCCTCCCGCTCGGCCGGCGTCCGGTAGTTCACCTCGTCGTCGGAGAGGGAATGACTGTAGGGCCGGATGACCTTGGCGTGCACCAGGGCCGGTCCCTTCCGCTGGCGGCAATAGTCCACCGCGCGGGTCAGGGCGTCGTAGGAGGCCAGGACGTCACACCCGTCCACCTCCTGGATGTACAGGTCGGGAAACCCGACCAGGAGCTTCGAGATCGACCCGCCGGCGGTGTTGACCTCGACCGGCGTGGAGATGGCGTAGCCGTTGTCCTCCACGAGGTAGACGACTGGCAGCTTGAGATTGGAGGCCGTGTTCATCGACTCCCAGAACTCGCCCTGGCTGGTCGTGCCGTCGCCGGTGGAGCAGAACACGACTTCATCGCCATGGAACGGCGTGTCGGCGCTGGCGATGCCCGGGACCCTGCTGGACCGGAGCCAGGCCTCGGCGCAGCCCACCGCCTGCAGGAACTGGGTGCCGGTGGGGCTCGACGCCGAGACGATGTTGAGATCCTTGTGCCCCCAGTGGGAAGGCATCTGCCGGCCGCCCGAATTCGGGTCGTCGGCGGCGGCCACCGCCGAGAGCAGCTGCTCGGTGGCGGTCATGCCGAGGCCGAGGCAGAGGGCCCGGTCCCGGTAGTAGGTGTAGAACCAGTCGTGGCCGGCGCGGAATACCTTCGACGCCGCCACCAGCACGGCCTCGTGCCCGGCCCCGGAAATCTGGAAGAAGATCTTGTTCTGGCGCTTGAGCTGGATTTCCCGGTCGTCGATCCGGCGGGAGAGCAGGATCAGCCGGCACATCTCCAGGAGCTCGGCCTTGTCGAGGCGGGTGGAGGGAGTGCTCTTGGCAGGCGCCGACGTGCGAGTCGCCATCGGGGTGTCACCCTCGGTGTGGACGGAAACAGCCGCCGGAAACCGGCCCCCGAAAGATACTGCTCCGGGAGCGGGGGAGAAAGCCGCCCGCGCTATGGCGCCCGATACACCACCCGGCCTCCCGACACGGTCACCAGCACGCGTGCGTTCGGGATGTCGGTCGGGGGGATGGCGGTGAGGTCGCGGTCCAGGAGCACGAGGTCGGCGCGCGCGCCGGGCGTGAGCACGCCCCGGCGCCCCTCGGCGAACACGCCGTACGCGTTCTCGGTGGTGTAGGCCCGGAGCGCCTCCTCGACCGTGACTTTCTGGGCCGGAAACCACCCGCCCGGGTTCCTGTCGTCGTTGGTGCGCCGGGTGACCGCAGCGTAGATGCCGATCAACGGATCGAGCGGCGCCACCGTCCAGTCGGAGCCGAAGTCGAGGTGCGCACCCTGATCGATCAGGTCGCGGAAGGCGTAGGTGGTCTGGAGGCGCGTCGTGTCGATCCGCTTGGCGGCCCAGCGGCCGTCGTCGATGATGTGGGCCGGCTGCATGGACGGGATGACGTTCATGGTGGCGATGCGCGTGATGTCCTGGGGGCGCAGGTGCTGCGCGTGCTCGATCCGGAAGCGGCGGTCGCGGGCGCCGTTGGCGACCGACACCGAATCGTACAGGTCGAGCAGCAGTGCGTTGGCGCGGTCGCCGATGGCGTGCACCGCCACCTGCAGCTGCGCCGAATCGGACGATTGGATCCACCGGCGCATCGAATCCAGCGGCGTCCGCAGGAGCCCCCGGGTGTTCGGCGCGTCCAGATAGGGATCGAAGAAGTCGGCAGTGGTGGAGCCGAGCGAGCCATCCATGAAGCCCTTGACGCCGTCGATCCGGAGCCAGTCGTCGCCCGGACCGGCACCGGCCACGGTGTCGGCCACCCAGCGCCACTGCTCGATCGGGAAGAACATCTTGACCCGCACGGTGAGCGTGCCGGCGGCCTGGGCTCGCTGGAAGGCGCCCAGCCACGTGGTCGGGGCGCTCATGAAGTTGACGGCGGTGACGCCCTTGCTGCCGGCGAAGGCGAGCGCGCGCGCCAGCGCGGCGTCCTGCTGCACGTCGGTCGGGGCAGGCATCGCGGCGTACACGAGGTTTTCCGCGTTGTCCTTGAGGATGCCGGTCGGCTCCCCGGTGCGCGGGTCGCGCACAATCTCGCCACCGGGCACATTCTTCGTGGCCCGGGTGACCCCGGCGGCCCTGAGCGCGGCGCTGTTGGCCAGCGCCATGTGCCCGTCGAGGCGGGTCACGAACACCGGGTTGTCGGGGGTGACCGAGTCGATCCAGGCCCTGGTGGGGAGCGGCGCCCCCGGCCACAGTTCGTGGTCCCAGTCTCCACCGTAGACCCACTCTCCGGGCTGCCGCTCCGCGGCGTATGCGGCGATCCGCTCGATGAGTTCCCTGGGCGAGGTGGCCGTCCGCAGGTCCACGCTGGCCAGCTGGAACCCACCGTCGAGGAAGTGGGTGTGCCCGTCCATGAATCCCGGCACGATCATGGCGCCCGCGGCGGTCACGACCTCCGTCGCCTTGCCCACGTAACGCGCCACGTCGGCGCTGTCGCCCACGCCCAGGATGGTGTCGCCCCGCAGGGCCACGCCGCCGGCCCACGGCTGCTCCGGATTGCCGGTCCACACCCGTCCGAACGCCACCAGGTCCGCCTCGGGAGCCTGCGCACAGGCGGGGAGCACGCCTGCCAATAGGGCTGCCGAAAGCCAAACGCTCCGCGCGGTGCGCGAGGTCGTACGATGCATCGGGATTCGTCCTAGCGAAGTCGGGTCAGACGGCGGAGCGACTCGAGCTGCTCGAGGGCCGAGGTACCCTTGGCGGGTGCGGCGGGCGCCACCGAGAAGAGGTCGCGGATATCGAGCAGAATTTCCAGCATCAACTGGTCCCGCACGTACGCTGCGTCCAGTTCCTCGACGCGGCGCTGGTCCCCCGCCTCGCGCGCGCGCTCGTAGGTCTCGCGGTACAGTTCCTCGAGGTTGGCCAGGATTCGGTCGCGTGAGCGCATGGGGGAACCGGGCGAGAGACGGGGGGTGATGGTTGAACGAAGATGCTATACTCTTCCGCGATTGGCGAGGGGCCCTCCCTCCGCCGTCGACCCACACCGATTGGCCACCGCCATGAGCCTGACCGACGCCCAACGCCGGGTGGATGCCTGGATCAGCCAGTTCGAGGCCGGGTACTTCGACCCGCTCACCAACATGGCCCGCCTGGCGGAGGAGGTCGGCGAACTGGCGCGCGAGGTGAACCACCGCTTCGGGCAGAAGACCAAGAAGCCAGAGGAACCGGACGCCGACCTCGGCATGGAGATGGCCGATATCCTCTTCGTGCTGATCTGCATGGCGAACCGGGAGGGAATCGACCTCGAGGAGGCGTTCGGCCGGATGATGGCGAAGGTCGAGGACCGGGACGCCGCGCGCTGGAAACGGAAAGGGGAGTAGGGGCCGCCGCGGTAGGGCGCACAGCTGTGCGCCCTACCGCCGCGGCCCCTACTCCCACTCCTCGGGCTCGGCCTCGGTTTCCG
>DAOMFQ010000200.1:0-4469 GCA_035429905.1 Gemmatimonadales bacterium | reverse complement strand
AGGCGGTGGTGATGAGCGCCTCGGCGATACCGGCCGAGATGCCGGCCAGGCCGCCCGACGCGCCGCCGGCCGCCATGCCGGTGAAGGCGTTGACGATACCCATCGTGGTGCCGAGGAGGCCGACGAACGGCGCGGTGGAACCCACCGTGCCCAGCACGCCCAGCCCGCGGCGGAACTCCGCGAGCAGGATGAGCATCTGGCGCTCGATGGCCCGCTCCGACGAGTTGATGTCGGCGGCCGTGATCGTGGCCCGGTCACTGATGAGGGGCTTCATTTCCGCCAGCGCGCCGCCGAGGACCCGGGCGATATGGCTGGTCTTGTTCTTCTCGGCCAGGTCGATGGCCAGCTCGAGCTTGTCTTCCATGATCGCCTTCGACAGCTGCGGCGCGAAACGTCCCGTCGCCTTGGTGCTGCGCTTGATCTGGATGAGCTTGGTCACGGCGATCGTGAGGGAGTAGATCGACATGATGGCCAGGACGATGATGACGCCCCGGGCGAACATGCCGGATTGTTCCCACAGTGCGAGCATTGAAACGTTCATCGGTCGTGCCTCCTGAGAGCCTGCTGCCTGCCGCCGGCGGCGCCGGCGGCTGTGAGTGAGCGGGAGTTACGGGTTAAACGACACAGCCTGCTGGACTTGCACGCGCACGGCCACGCCACGCACCTTGCCGGGCCGGAAGACGCTCTTCATGATCATTTCCTTGGCCGGCTCGTTGAACGCCGGGTTGGTGCTGGTGAGGATCCGGAACCCGGCCGACTCGGGGTGGCCCGTGGTGTCGATGACGAACTGCGCCACCACCCGGCCGCCCACGCCGGCCCGCTCGAGCACCGGCGGGTAGCGCCGGGGCCCCGCCGAGATCAGCTGCGGCGGGTCGTCCACCTGCGCCTCGAGGAAGGTCTCGCCGGTGACGGGGCCCGAACCGCCGACCACGCCGACCGCGACGCCGCCCTGCACGCCGGTGCCGGTGAAGTCCTTGGGGTCGAACCGCTCGTTCAGGTTGACCGGCGGGATCTCGGTGGGGATGTCCTGCACCGCCACCACCGTCTGGAAGCCCTTCGGCGGCGGGTTGGCGCTGACGATGGCGTCCGGCGGCGGGGTCTCGGGCGGCGGCGGGGCCTTCGGGGGCTCCAGGAACACCAGGGTGGTGTCCTGCAGCCGCTCCTTGACCACTTCCGCGGCACCCTTCGTCGCCATCACGGCGCCGGTGATGAGCAGCCCGTGGAGCACCAGCGAGACGATGAACTGCCCGGCCGTGCGCTGCTTCTTGGGCTTGGATTCAACCAGAACCTCGAACACGGTCCTACCTCCGTGGTGAGTCAGGCATGGGTCAGAAGCTATGCGACCCGTCTTGCCCCCGTGTGGCCCACAGATTACAAATCGATAACAACGGAATGAGGAGTTCCCGCGGCCCTGCCGACAGGGAAGCGGGTGAATCTACCCCCCGGCCCCTACCCCGCCAGCCCCGGCCTTGGGGAGGAGGACCTCGAAGCTCGACCCCCGCCCCGGCCGGCTGTGCACCGAGATGGATCCGCCGTGGGCCTCTGCGATCCATTTCGTGATGGCGAGCCCCAGGCCGACGCCGGGGCGGTCCCCGGTGCGCGACCGGGCCGGGTCGGCCCGCCAGAACCGGTCGAAGATATGCGGCACGTCCACCGAGGCGATCCCGATGCCGGTGTCGCGCACCGTCAGCCGCACCCCCTCCTCCACTTCCTCCAGCGACACCGCCACCGACCCGCCGGCCGGCGTGTATTTCACGGCGTTGGTGACCAGGTTGAGGAGCAGCTGGTGCATGCGGTGCGGATCGACGGGGACCTCGACCGGATGGTCGGGTACCGTCACCCGCGTCGTGAGCCCATGCTGCTCGCCGAGCATCTCGGCGGTCTCTCCGACGTCCACGACCAGGGCGCGCAGGTCCCGCACCTCCAGCGCCAGCGGCGCCCGGCCCTCGTCCGCCCGGGCCAAGGTCAGGAGGCTGTCCACCAGCTCGTTGAGCTGATTGAGCTGGCCGAGCGTGGTGTCCAGCGCCTCGAGCACCTCGGCGGGCGTGCCGGGGTGGACGAGCGAGCGCTCCACGCCGGCACGCAGGACCATCAGGGGCGTCTTGAGCTCGTGACTGGCGTCGGCCGTGAAGCGCCGAAGCTGGCTGAAGCTCTGTTCGAGCCGGGAGAACATCGCGTTCAGCGTCACGGCCAGCCGCGCGAGCTCGTCGCCGGAGTTCGGCACCGCCACCCGGCGGTGGAGGCTCCGGCCGTCGGTCACCTCCTGCACCTCGTCCATCAGCCGCTCGACCGGCCGGATGGCCCGCCCAGCCAGGAACCAGCCGAGCACGCCGGAGGCCAGGAGGATCAGGGGGACCACCAGCACCATGGAACGGAGCAGGTCCGCGGGGCCGAACGCGACGGCGGACATTCGGGCGGCCACGACCAGCGCGCCCACCTCGCTGCCGGCGTCGTTCACCGGCAGGGTCACGTATCGCATCGGCTGTTCGCCGCCGGGGACGGACGCCGTGCCGGTGGCGGCGGGCGTCGGCGACGGCCCGACCAGCGACGCCAGCGCCTCGATGGCGGCGAAGTTCAGCTGGCGGACCGGGTCGTTGATGTAGAGTGTGCGGCCGTGGCGGTCGAAGACCAGGAGGAGGTCGCGGACGCCCTCGAAATTGGCGGCGACGCCCTGCTCGAGTTCCGGCGGGTCGGTGGAGCGGACCAGGGTGTTGAGGACGGTGTAGGACTCGTTGAGCCAGCGCCGGGCGAAGTCCGCCTCGAGCGCCAGCCGCTGGTCGAGTTCCCGGACGCTGGACTGGCGGCGCTCCAGGTAGAGCGCGGTGCCGAAGACGAGCACCGTCGCCGTGAGGGCGACGGTGTACCAGAAGGTGAGCCGCCCGCGGATGGTGCTCACGCCTTGACCACGTACCCCACGCCGCGCACCGTGTGGATCAGCTTCGTGCCGTGGCCCGAGTCCACCTTCTTCCGCAGCCGGTTGATCACCACGTCCACGATGTTGGTGCCCGGGTCGAAGTGATAGTCCCAGGCGTACTCGGTGATGAGGGTGCGGCTCATGACCCGCCCGGCGTGGCGCATCAGGTACGCCAGCACGGCGTACTCCTTCGGCGTCAGGTCGAGGAGCTGCCCCGCCCGGCGCACCTCACGGGTGCCGGTGTCGAGCACGAGGTCGCCCACCACCAGCGCCGGCGGCGCCACCTGCTTGGGCCGGCGGCCGACCGCCTCCACCCGCGCCAGCAGCTCCTCGAAGGCGAACGGCTTGGTGACGTAGTCGTCGGCGCCGGCGCGCAGCGTCTGCACCTTGAAGTCCACGGCGTCCTGGGCGGTCAGGATCAGGATCGGCGTGGTCACGCCGCGGTCGCGGAGGGTGCGCACGATTTCGAGGCCGGTCATGCCCGGCAGCCGGAGGTCGAGCACCAGCAGGTCGTAGAGCCCGCCCGCCGCCAGCCGCAGCGCCTCGAGCCCGTCGTCCACCAGGTCCACCTGATTCTGGTGCTCCTCCAGTCCGCGCTTGACGTAGGGACCGACGGTCGGATCGTCCTCGACGACCAGGATCTTCATGGCAGCGCCGGGAGGAGGACGCGGAAGGTGGCGCCGAGCCCGGGCGTGCTGTCCACCTCGAGCCGGCCGCGATGATCCTCGACGATCCCGTAGCAGATCGACAGGCCGAGCCCGGTGCCCCGCCCCTGCGTCTTCGTGGTGTAGAACGGCTCGAAGATCTTGGTCAGGTCCGCGCGCGGAATGCCCACGCCGGTGTCCTGCACCTCGACCAGCACCTCGCTGTCCCGGTGCCCGCCGAGCCGGCTCCGCACCGTGAGGGTGCCATTGCCGGCCTCCATCGCATCGAGGGCGTTGAGCATGAGTGACATCAACACCTGCACCAGTTGCTCCGCGTTGGCCAGCACCTGCGGCAGGCCCTGCGCGAGGTCCCGGTGCACGGTGAGCTTCTTGAACCGGGTGTGGTGCTTCAGCAGGAAGAAGGTGTCCTCGATGACGGCATTGACGCCGACCGGCTTCTTTTCCATGCCCTTGGGCCGGCTGAAGTCGAGCAGCCCGTCCACGATGTGGGTGCAGCGCTCGACTTCCTTGTCGATGATGTCGATGTACTCCTTGAACGCGCCCTGGGCCGACGCCGGCACCTCGCCCAGGCGTCCCTCGAGCGCGGCGGCGCAGGCGCCGATGGTGGCCAGCGGGTTGTTGATCTCGTGCATGACGCCGGCCGCCAGCTGGCCCACCGCCGCCAGCTTTTCGTTCTGCATGATCCGCTGGTGGATCCGGTACCACTCGGTCACGTCCTCGCCGATGGTGATGACGTGGGAGATCTGGTCGCCGCCCAGGCGCATCGGGATCTTGCTGATCCGGTAGAAGCGGTCGCCGGCCGGGTCGTTGACCTCGATGTCCATCTGCGACATCTGCCCCGACTCGAAGATCTGGTCGAACTCCGCCTTCAGCTGTTCGGCCGACTGCCG
>DAOMFQ010000199.1:0-4482 GCA_035429905.1 Gemmatimonadales bacterium | reverse complement strand
TGTTCATCGCGTTCGCGCAGGCCTACACCTTCACCCTCTTCACCGAGTCGATCCCGGGCGCGGTGGCGAATCCCGGCCTCGCGTCGCGCGCGGTCATGGTGGTCACCCTGACGGTGGGCGCCGTGTTCGTGATGTGGCTGGGCGAGCAGATCACCGAGCGCGGCATCGGCAACGGGATGAGCCTGCTCATCACGTTCTCGATCCTCGAGCGGCTCTGGCCCGGGCTCCTGCAGCTCGGTTCGCTCATCAAGGGCGGCGTGGTCGGCCCGATCGCGGCCATCTTCTACATCGCGATCCTGATCGGCATCATCGCGGCCACCACGGCCATGACGATCGCCGCGCGCCGCATCCCGATCCAGATCCCGCGCAAGGTCATGGGCCGCGGGCGGATCCGCGAGGGCCAGAAGACGTTCATCCCGATCCGGCTGCTCACCGCCAGCGTGATGCCGATCATCTTCGCCCAGACCATCATCATCGTGCCGGGCACGCTCGCCAGCTTCACCAAGAGCCCCCTGCTGCGCGACGTGGCCAGTTTCTTCAGCCCGGGGAGCCTGCCGTACGCACTGGTCTTCTCCGGCATGGTGCTGCTCTTCAGCTACTTCTACACGTCCATCATCTTCAACTCGGTGGACCTGGCCGAGAACCTGAAGAAGCAGGGCGGGTTCATCCCGGGCGTGAAGCCCGGCGCGAGCACCGCCGACTACATCGACGACGTCCTGGTCCGGATCACCCTGCCCGGCGCCATCTTCCTGGCCGCGATCGCGCTGGTCCCGATCTTCCTGAGCAGCCGGCTCGGCCTGCAGCAGCAGTTCGGCGGCACCTCGGTCCTGATCGTGGTCGGCACCCTGCTCGACACGCTGGCGCAGGTCGAACAGCACCGGCAGCTCCGCAAGTACGACGGCTTCATGAAGTCGGGCCGCGTCAAATTCCGGGGACGGCAGCAGCGATTCATCTAGGCCGGGGACGTCGAACGGTTGAGCGAGGAAAGAGGAAGGGACTTGGAGGAGGGAGGAGCGGAGGTTTCCGCCCCTCCTAGTCCCAAGTCCCTTTTCTCCTTCCCCGCCCAGTACTCAGGAGGACACCGAATGGACATCCTGCTCATGGGCCCCCCCGGGGCCGGGAAGGGCACCCAGGGCGCGCTGCTCGCCGAGGCGCTGGGGCTGCCGACCTTCGCCACGGGCAACCTCCTGCGGGACGCGGTGAGTCGCGGCACGCCGCTTGGGCTCCAGGCCAAGGCGGTCATGGAGGCGGGCAAGCTGGTGGGCGACGACCTCATCCTCGGCGTCATCCGCGACGAGCTCGACAAGCCGGCGGCGGCGGGCGGGGTCATCTTCGACGGCGTCGTCCGGACCATCCCGCAGGCCGAGGGGATGGCCGCGCTCCTGGGCGAGCGGGGGCGGCAGCTGGATCACGTCCTGTTCTTCGACGTGCCCGACGCCGAGATCCTCGGCCGCATCGAGCGGCGGCGCGGCATCGAGGGGCGGGCCGACGACGACCCGGGGGCGGTGGCCACCCGGCTGCAGAGCTATCGCGACCAGACGGCGCCGGTGCTGGCCTGGTACGAGCAGCGCGGCAAGCTGGTCCGCATTCCGGCCGTCGGCCCCGTGGACGACATCGCCACCCGAGTGCGCCGCGCCGTGGCGCTGCACGGCTCGTGATCACCCTCAAGTCTCCCCGCGAACTCGAGGCGATGACCCACGCCGGGCGCATCGTGGCCGGCGTGCTGGCCATGCTGCGCCGCGACACGAAGCCGGGGATGTCCACCGAGGACCTCGACCGGCTGGCGGAGGCATTCATCCGCGGCCACGCCGGTGCGACGCCCTCGTTCAAGGGGCTCTACGGCTTTCCCAAGACGCTCTGCACCTCGATCAACCAGGAAATCGTCCACGGGATTCCCTCCAAGAAGCGGGTGCTCCGCGAGGGGAACCTGGTGAGCGTGGATGTCGGGGTGCACTTCGAGGGGATGCACGCCGACTCGGCCACGACCATCGGCGTCGGGGAGGTGTCCCCCGAGGCGCAGCGGCTGATGGACGTGACGCAGGAGTGCCTGGTGGCGGGCGTGGCCGCGGCCCGGGCCGGCAACCACGTCGGCGATATCGGGCACGCGGTGCAGACGGTGGCGGAAGCGGCGGGATTCGGCGTGGTGCGGGAACTGGTGGGGCACGGCATCGGCTCGCGGTTCCACGAGGAGCCGCAGGTGCCCAACTACGGCATGCCGAAGCGCGGGCCCCGGCTCCTGGAGGGGATGACCATCGCCATCGAGCCGATGATCACGATGGGCGATCCCGCCACCCGCACCCTGCCGGACAAGTGGACGGTGGTGACCGCCGACGGCAGCCTGTCGGCGCACTTCGAGCACACGGTGGCGATCACGGCGAACGGGCCGAGGATCCTGACGAAGGAATAGGGACGGGTAGGGTCGTGATGATCAATGGGGGTAGGGGCGCAGGTCGATGATGGGGTAGGGGCGCACAGCCGTGCGCCCCTACCCCATCTTGGCGTTCAGGGGCGCTGGACCGCGCCAGCGTCGCGGGTTTGCGCCGACATACCAGCGTGCACGTTCGATAGCGTCAGGGCTCCGAAGCACCGATTCGTAGAAGCTGCGTTGCCATATCCGCCCGGAATGCACTCCGAATGGGGGCAGCCCCCGGCCGGCTGATTGTTCGAGAATCTTTCTTGTCGACGAGGCCTTGAATTGCGCGATGAGCGATCCGAGTGATCTTCTCGGGCGGTGCAGGGTACGGTCTAGGTGAGGTTGAGAATGGGTGGATGCGGGGTGGAAGGTGACAATCCCGTGAAAGTGGTCGGGCATCACGACAAAGACGTCCAGCAGCACCTCTTCGCGCAGCTCGGCCGATCGCAGCCACTCGCTCCTCACAACCCGTCCTGCCGGGCTGAGCACCATCCTGCGATTGAGGACGACACCGAAGAGCGGTGCCCGCGACTGGGCCACGATGGTCACGAGGTAGGTCGCCGGGCCCGTGTAGTCGAAGCCGCGAAGTCGGATGCTGCGTCGCATGCCGCATGGTGGTGCGAACAGGCAAATCTCGGCCCATCAGGTCAGCGGCGAGCGGTGCGAAACCCCGCAACACAGCCCCGTCGGGCGTAGGGGCGCACGGCTGTGCGCCCCTACGACCGAACCGCGCCCAACAACCATGCGTGAATCGCCGGATTCCCCGCCACGATGCCGGTGTGCTCCGGCCCCACCGTCCGCCCCGCCAGGTCCGTCACCACGCCGCCGGCCTCCCGCACCAGCAGCATCCCCGCCGCGATGTCCCACGGCGCCAGCATCAGCTCCCAGAATCCGTCGAACCGCCCCGCTGCCACGTCCACCAGGTCGAGCGAGGCCGCGCCGGGACGCCGGATGCCGCTCGTGGCCCCCGCCACGGCGGCGAACTGCCGCTGGTATTCCTCGATGCGGTCGAGGTGCTTGAACGGGAAGCCGGTGCCGATGAGCGCCTGGGCGGGATCGGCGATGCGGGACACCGACAGGCGCGCTGGCGGCAGGGGCGCACCGCCTTCCGTCGCGACGACCCACGCGCCCTGGCCCCGCGCCGCGCGGTAGAGGAGGCCACGGGGCACATCGTAGACCACCCCCGCCTGCAGCACCCCATCCACCGCCGCGGCGATCGACACCGCCCACACGGGCACCCGGTGCAGGAAATTGGTGGTGCCGTCCAGCGGATCCACGATCCAGACCAGACCCTCCAGGTTGCCGGAGGGGGAGAGTTCCTCGCCCAGCATCCGGGATCCGGGGGCCTCGGGCACGAGGTAGGACGCGACGAGTCGCTCCGACTCCCGGTCCACCTCGGTCACATAGTCGCGCTGGTCCTTCAGGGTCCATCCGGCGGGGTCGGGTGGGGGCTCCTGGGTGGCCAGGAAGCGCCCGGCGCGCCGGGCGGCCGACTCCGCCAGATCCAGTAAGTCTATGGGCGATAGCATCTTGCCGCCCCGGCCCGGGGTGGGTAGCTTGCCAAAATGCCCCGCATCTTCTCCGGCATCCAACCCTCCGGCGATTTACACATCGGCAACTGGCTCGGCGCTATCCAGAACTGGGTGACGCTGCAGGAGCGGAACGAGTGTTTCTTTGCCATCGTGGACCTGCACGCCATCACGGGCCAGCACGACGCCGCCTCGCTGGAGCGTCGAACGCTGGACATGGCGATCGGGCTCCTGGCCGCCGGCGTGGACCCGGCGAAGTGCGTGCTGTTCGTCCAATCGCATGTGCCGGAGCATGCCGAGTTGATGTGGCTGTTGACGTCGGTGGCGCCGCTGGGCGAGCTGGAGCGGATGACGCAGTTCAAAGATAAGTCGCAGAAGCTGGAGAGCGTGCCGGCCGGGTTGTTCAATTACCCGATCCTGATGGCGGCCGACATCCTGCTCTACCGCGCCGAACAGGTGCCGGTGGGCGACGACCAGATGCAGCATCTCGAGCTGGCGCGGGTCATCGCGCGGCGCTGGAACGCCGACTTCGGCGGGGGC
>DAOMFQ010000198.1:0-4486 GCA_035429905.1 Gemmatimonadales bacterium | reverse complement strand
GCCGCCCTCCGCCAGGCCGGCCTCGTCGGAGAACGCCTCGGATACAAGGTGACCGGCACCTACTTCACCGGTACCGACTGGGTCTATCCCGACACGGTGGCAGTGGCCAACCGCGACAGCGCGCTGGTGGACCCCACGGTCGACCCGGACACCCTCCGGATCGGGGTGCGTGATCCCGACTTCGTGCGCTACAGCCTGGGCGGCCTCGCGGCGTGGCGCGCCGGGGATGGCGGCACCCTTCAAGCCGGCGCCAGCTACGCGCACGCCTCGAGCGCGGTGGACCTCGAGCCCACCCTCGGCTCCATCCAGTTGGTGAATTGGGGATTCGGCAACCTCTTTGCCGAGTACATCCGCGGCCCGGTGACGGGTCGGGTGTCCTACACCTGGAATGAGGCCGGCGACTCCTACTCCCTCTGGTACGGCAACCCCTTGGTGGACAATTCGGCGATGCTGGTGGCGCAGGCCAAGGCGGGGGCGGCGCTGGCCCGGCGCGGCACGCTCCAGTACGGGGCGGACTTCCGGTACACCGATCCGAAGACCGAGACTACGATCACCGGCCGGTATGAGGACGACGACCAGGTGACCGAGGTCGGCGCGTTCGTGATGGCCGACCTTCCATTGGGAACGCAGTTCGACCTCAGCGCCGCGCTCCGGGCCGACTACCACGATGTCATCGGCACCGTCGCGCTCGCCCCGCGGCTCGGCATCGTCTTCCAGCCGACCCCAGTCCAGGCGTTCCGCGTCACGTACGGCCGAGGGTACACCTCGCCGTCGCCCACCGACTTCTTTGCCGACATCCAGGTAAGCGACAACCTGGGCGGGCTCCCCTTCCAGGTGCAGATCAGCGGCATTCCGCCCGGCGGCTACCAGTTTGCCCGGAACTGCAACGGCCTCTGCATGCGCTCGCCCTTCAACCCCGACCCCGGCGCCCTGCAACCAATCGACGCCGCCGCCTACTGGGACGCCGCCGTGGCCATCCTCTACCAGCAGACCGGGGGCGCCGTGGACCTGAGCGGGATTCCCGCGCCGACCTCGGCCGAGGTGGGCTCGGTCCTCCGGCGGCTGGACCCGGTGGCCGAGGAATTCGACCCCACGCCGGTCGACCCCGCCACCATCCAGGACTACCCCACCGAGGGGCGGGAGACCACCGACGCCATCGAGGTCGGATACCGCGCCGCCCTGGGCAGCAGGTGGTCGGTGGGCGCCGACGTGGCGTACTCGTACACGAAGAACTTCTTCACCGCCTCCTACATCGGCACGCCGAACGTCTTCCTCGACGAGGCGGAAGTCGCGGCCTACCTGACGCCGTACTTCGGCGGAGACGCGGCTGCCGCAGCCCAGGTCGCGGCGGGGATGAGCGGCATCCCGCTCGGCGTGGTCAACCCGGTCAACTCCCCCGACCCGAACGCGCTCTTGATGCTCCGGCGGCAGGGGGGCGGCTTCTCGCGGGTGGGAGTGGACTTCGAGGTGGGCTACCTGGTGGCGAGCGGGCTCACGGTCACCGGCACCTATTCGTGGGTCAACCGGGACTCGATCGGCCGCGCCGGCGGCTCCGACATGGCCGTGCTCAGCGCGCCGAGGAACAAGGGCGCGCTGGCGGTGAGCTATCGGCCGCCGGCCAGGTGGTGGGGCGTGTGGGCGCAGGGACTGGCCGTCGAAGGCTACCCGGTCAAGTCAGGCTGGTACCAAGGCACCATCCCGAGCTACGCGGTGGTGAACCTCGGCGGTCAGGTGGCGCTCCCGTCGAACCGGGGCATGACGCTGGCGGTGACGGCCACGAACCTGTTCAACAACGTCCACCAGGAGTACGTCGGCGCTCCCGCGATCGGACGCCTGGTGGTGGTCCGGCTCCAGGCGGAGTTCTAGGCCGGTCAGTCGTCGTCCCCATCGTCGTCGCCGCCCCCGCCGCCACCGGGCGTGGTGCCGGAGATCTGCAGGACGCCGGTGGCCGGGTCCAAGGAGACGGTGAGCTCGAAGAGGTTGCTGGCCTGCTGCCCGCCGGTCCAGACGCCGGCAGCGCTGAAGGTGGCGCCGTGGTTCGGGCACCGGAAGGCGCCGTTCTGGATCTGGATCGTGGTGCCGGCGTGGGGGCACACCATGGAGAAGGCGCGGTAGCTGTCCACGCCGGCGTGATACACGGCAACAGGACTCCCCACTCCGCCGTCCACCCGCGCCACGCCCCCCACCGTGGCCAGCGCGGGAAAGTCGTTCACGTTGACGCTGAGGGAAACCACGGCGCCCGGCCCAGTGAGCCCGACGCCGAAGACGCCATCGCCACACGCAGAGGTCAGCGCCGCCGCCACCGCCGCCAGGGCGGTATCCGCCAGGAAGGCGCGCCGGGTCAGTCCGCGGCCGCCGCAGTTGCCGTCACACATCCTGCCTCCTTCCCTCACGAGAGGGTGACCTTCGCCGCGGTCCAGCCGGCGGGGTCCTTGTCCTGCTCAAACATCGCGTCGAGGTTGACGACCATCGTCTCTCCCTCGCGCCGGATGGCCAGGCGGTCCATCCCGCGCGTGGCCCGCCCCGAGATGAACGTCCCGTCCGGCTGGTAACGCGACTTGTGCTTGGGACACTGGAAGCGCTGGTCCTCGGCGATCCACTTGAGGGCGGTGTTCTGGTGCGGGCAGGAGAGGTTGAACGCGTAGACCACCCCCTGCCACCGGACGAGGATCACCTGCTGTTCCTTGTCGATGGTTGCGCCGTCGGCGGCCGGGATCGGGTAGGTCGCGTCGGTGCCCAGCACGGCCAGGGCCCGGCCGCCACGGACCGTGAAGGCTTCGGCGGCCGCCGGAGGGACGCCCAGCGCCGCCAGCGTGGCCAGGAAGGAGGCCGCGGCGCGAAGAAAGTCGCGCCGGCCCTCCGTCGGGCAGTCGGTGCAGTCGCGGCGGATCACAGGTTCACCAGCATCACGCCCGTCAGCACCGCCACAAGCCAGAGGCCGGTGCTGGCCACCGCGGCCCGCTGGAGCGACGCCCACGCCGAGTCGGGAGCGGTGCCGCCGGCAAGCCGGCGGCCGAGCGCCCGGACGCGCGCCCCGTTCACGAGGAGGAGGACGAGAAACGCCATCTTGATCCAGAAGACGGGCGCCAGTGCGAAGGTCTCCACGTCGGCCAGGAAAAGGAGGATGCCGCTCAGGAGGGCCACCGCCAGGCCGATGAGCACCGGCCGGTGCACCCCTTCGAGGTCCGCCAGACGCACCGCCCGGACCTCAGCCGCCGCCTGCGCGGCGCGCAGGAGGGAGCGGTCGCTCGCCAGGGCAAAGCCGCCGGCCACCACGAACCCCGCCACATGGCTGAAGAGCACCGTGTTCATGATCCACTTCGAGTCGGCGTATGCCGTGGCCCACGGCTCGGCGAGGCGCGACAACGTTTCCACGAGGGACATCGGTCAGTCCTTCCAGAGAAGCATCATGAGCCAGCTCGCGGTGGCCACGCCCATCGAGGCAAGCGCCACGTTGCGGTGCTGTTCTCGCACATCCTCCGACGCCTCCGCCTCGTCGGCCAGGGTGCCGGTGTACACGAAGCCGGCGTCGGCAATGAGCATCAGCGCCGAGTGGATGTAGCGCCGGGTGCGGCCGGCAGGGTCCTTCCGGCTGTCCCACAGATTCCACGCGCCGGTGATGGTGTTGACGGCAAAGACCCCGGCGAGCGCCGTGGCGGTCGGGCCGTGGAGGTTCTGGGCCCAGTCGGGAGCGGCGCTGCCGTACTCGAGCAGCTGGTTGCCGCTGGCGTACTGGAGCGCGAAGAGGGGGAGCATCGTCCAGCTCAGGATCTGGTGGATCTTGAGCCGAGTGGCGTAGCCGCTGCCGTACTCCACGGCGGTGGTGCGTTTCCGCTTGGTGGTGTCCTGTGCGGCGGCTTCAGCTTCCGTCACCACCGCCGGCATCGGGAGCAGCGCGACGGGCATCGGGATCGGGGCGATGATGGGGGCCGGCCTGGTCAGGGCCGTGTCGATGTCCGTCGGGCCTGAGGGAATGGCGCCATGGAGTGAGAGGAAGACGAAGGCGATCGATTCATTCACGGGCTGCCGCCGGGCGGGGTTGCGGCAGGAATTGGCAACGTAAGTGCCAGCCGGAAGCCAAATCAGAAGATCATGATGAACAACGAGTTACATCTTCATGTTCGGCCTTGGAAGCGCCGAAGGCCGCCTCGAGGCGATCCACCTGCATCGGTGCGATACACCCAGGTGTCCTCGCTGATAGACCGAATGCCATGCCCGAGTCGACTCGCCACGCCACGCTCATCCAATAGCGCAAGATCAGCCATGGAGTGAGCATCCACTCACATCACAAATCTACCCGCTAGCTGCCCAGGGCACTCACTCGGGGGAAATAGCTGCGGATCGATTGAGAAGCTGCAAATTCAATCCTGATTACATCTTATGGGATTACAAGTAACTACACAATTGTGAGTATCTGCTCTCGTAGCATCAATTCTCTCGTCGTCCGCGATCGAAAAACACCGCTTTCACTGCCCGTGAACCGGCA
>DAOMFQ010000197.1:0-4503 GCA_035429905.1 Gemmatimonadales bacterium | reverse complement strand
AAATGCTATCCGGCACCACCATCTCCTCGATCACCGGAGGGGGTGGCGGAGCCGACTCGTCTTCCGCTTCCGGTGGTACCTCGATCACCTCGCCCCGCATCCGGCGGAGGATGAGGTCCCGCCGCCAGCGCATGCGGCCGGATCGGTAGGCGGGGTTCGAGGAGAGGGGGAAGGGGAGCGAGCCGGCTAAGGAGGCCGCCTGGCCGGGGCTCAGGTCATCCGCGTTCCGCTGGAAATAGAACTGGCTGGCCGCCTCGGCACCCCAGATATTTGG
The DNA here is from genome assembly GCA_035429905.1 of Gemmatimonadales bacterium. Lineage (GTDB taxonomy): Bacteria > Gemmatimonadota > Gemmatimonadetes > Gemmatimonadales > GWC2-71-9 > SPDF01. The sequence continues at coordinate 4,229 of DAOMFQ010000197.1, read as the reverse complement.
CCCGAGCTCCGCCACGTTGAGGTAGAGCTCCATGAGCCGGCGCTTGCTCAGCGCCGCCTCGAGGCGGTAGGCGGTGACCCCCTCCTTCACCTTCCGGAGCGGGTTGCGGTCGGGCGAGAGGTAGAGGTTCTTGGCGAGCTGCTGTGTGATGGTGCTGGCGCCGCGCAGCTTGCCCCGTCTGCTCCAAAGTGACCCGAGGGTGCGCCGGAGCTCGGCGCGATCCCTCGGGTCGTTCCAGGCGAACTCTGCGCGTCGGTAGCCGAGTGCTTCGAGGATGGCGATGTAGTCAATGCCGCCATGCTCGAGGAAGCGGTTGTCCTCCCCGATCATGGCGGCACGGGGCAGCCACTCTGACATGGAATCGAGCGGAACCGGCCGGTAGGTCGGCTCGCCAGGGAAGCCCCGGGCTCGCCGGACCGCAGACGCACTTCCCCGCTTCCCCGGCTCCCCAGCCTCTTCTGGCACCGCATCCCCCCGCATGGCCATGAACGCGGTCCTGGCGGGCCAGTGCGTCCGGTACCAGAGCGGCGGGGGCCAGACCGCCACCAGCCAGAGGAGGAACAGCCCCAGCAGGATGGCGGTCCAGCGCAGTGCGCGGGCCACGCTCGTCCTAGAAACCGGTGACGGTGATGACCGTGTGGGCCTTGAGCGGAATCGGTGCCGGCGCCTGGGTGAGCGTGATCATGATATCGGAGTCGATGGTGTTGGTGCCGCCCAGGTAGCGGCCGTCCTTGCTCACGTAGTAGACCCCGACACCCTTCCCGTTCCCTTCCATCTGCATGTCACCGCCGGGGCCTTCCTGGCTCCCCACGGACGAGGTGATGCTGGTCGTGTTGATCGTCAGCGCCTTGCCTGTGCCGAAGGGTCCCTCGCCGGCGGCAGTGAAGGTCGTCATCATCTTGATGGTGGTGGAGCCTTCGCCGCTGGTGGAGGTATACGACAGCGTGTCGGTCCACACATCGCCCTTCTTCTTGGTGTGCGCCGCGCCGCGGGGGAAGAAGCCGGCCAGCACCGCTTCGAATTGCTGTGCACCCGGGCCGCCCGACACAAAGACCAGGTTGTCGATCTTGCCCTGTTCCGTCAGCAACCCGTGCCAGCTGGAGCCCTTCGAGGAATCGGCGGCGGCCTGCAGTGCGGCCATGCCCTGGGTGGCGCTGTCCACCTTCATGCTGTCGAGCAGCACGGTGAGCGCCTTGCCCCCGGTGGTGTCCTGCAGGGTCATGCTGAAGAAGCCCGTGAACCCGCTGGAGTTCTTCTGTTCGCCTGCCCCCATCGCCGAGAGGTCGATGGTGGACAGGGCGGCGATGCTGACCTTGTACTTCAGGGTGGTGGTGGGCGACGAGGGAACCGGGCGGGCCGGAAGGGCGATGAATCCGCCGGCCAGGGCCGCGGTGGAGAGCAGGCGCACGAACATGGGATCCTCGAAGTAGGGGCACGAGCAGAAGCCCCGGGCCGCTGGGCGCGGACCGGCTCCCGCCGATTGGAATCTATGACGGCGTGCCCACCGCGGGCACCCCTGAAACGGCCGCCGCCCCGGGGGCACCGGGGCGGCGTGGGTCAGGCCATAAGCCGAGTTCTGTACCCCGTTGCCGGGGGATGGTCATCTGTCTGGGACGGCCGTCGCCGGCCGCCTCGAGCAGCCTACCCGCGGCTCACCGTTGCCGGTGTGGTCGGTGCGGGCCGCACCTCGCCGCTTATTTGGCCTTGCTCCGACTGGGGGTTGCCGTGCCATCGCTGTTACCAGCGACGCGGTGGGCTCTTACCCCACCCTTTCACCCTTACCCGCGGTCGCTTGCGCTTCCCCGGGCGGTTTGCTTTCTGTTGCCCTGTCCGTCGCCTTGCGGCGCCCAGGCGTTACCTGGCAGTCTGCCCTGTGGAGCTCGGACTTTCCTCGGGTGCCGAAGCACCCGCGACCATCGAGCCTGGCCCCCCGCCAATATAGTGGCCCGCGCGGGCCACCGCCTGCTCACCCCTGGCCCTGGACCCTTGCCAACCCCGCTTCGGCCTGGCGCAGGAACCGCTCGACAATTTCCGGATCGGCGGACTTCCACTGGGCCAGGACCAGCCGGTACTGCTCGGCGGCCTCCGACCGCCGGCCCAGTTTCTCGAGGGCGGCGGCGCGAAGCAGCCGGACCCTCCCCAGCATGGCCCAACGCGAGTCGAACCCCCGGGTGTTGAGGTACGGCGTCTCGAAGAGCCTGAGGGTCTCGATCGTGCCGGTGTAGTCGCCCAGCTCAAACTGGGCCTGGGCGTAGAGCGGGTTCCAGCTCATGTACATCTTGCGTTCGCTGTCCGGCGCCGTCAGCGCCTTGCGCGCCGCCACCGTGTCATGCCGGCTCAACGCGAGCAGGGCCGTGAGTTCCGGGGGAAGTTCCTCGCCTCCGATGGCCTGGAACTCCTCCAGCGGTCTCGGGTCGCCGGTGACCGAGAAGAGCCCCAGCGCTGCATCGCCGCCGCTATGCAGGATCGGCGTCCGCTTGTCGGCTGGCACGCTCCGGGCCTCCTCGGCCGTCGCTGCCCAGATCCGCTCCAGCGCCGCGATCGGCGCCCCCGCCGCGCCATACAAGGAGGCCTGCATGGACCGGTTCCAGTCACTCCCCTTCATCGGTTCCGGCATCGACGCCGGCAGCACTTCGGTGCGGATCTCGTCGGCGAGTTCGATGACCCGCGCGGCGCTGGTGAGGTCGCCGTAGAATGCAAAGATGTTGGCGCCAGCCAGGACATCGGCCATGACGGTCGGCGCATCTTCCGCCCCCGCGAAGTCGCCCGCCGTGATGGCGGCCAGCGCCGCCTTCAGTTCCGCCGCCGCCCTCGGCCCTTCCCCGCTGGCGAACCGGACCCGCGCCTGCAGGAACGGCGTCTCGGGATTGTCCGGGTCCGACGCGCGGAACCGCGCCACCTCGGCCAGCGCCTCGGGATACTGCTGGCTGGCGAGGAGCGCGTCGACCATGGCCAGGTGGGCGCGCCCGGTGGCCGGCTGAGCGGTGCTCCAGGCACGGGCCGACTCGAGGCCCGCGGCGCGGGCGCGCGCCGTGGCGGCGGCAAGCGTCGTGCTATCGAGGAGCGGGCGGCCGTCCTTGTCGTAGGCCAGGGCGAACGAATCGGGCGATACCAGCGCCAGCGCCGTCCCTGGCCGGCTGGCCTGGTTCAACATGAATTGGACGTGCTCGTACGCCAGCGCGTAATCGGGCGCCAGCGCTAGCGTCCTGCGGAAGGCCCGGAGCGACTCGGTCCGGTTCTCGTCGATGCGACCCTTCGTGTCGTGGAACCAGGCGTCGCCCAGGCCGTACCAGGCGTCCGGGTCGCCCGGATCGCGCGCCAGCAGCTGCTGGTAGATGTTGCGGGAGGCCGCGTTCTGCCCGAGCAGGAAGAAGCGATAGGCCGTGATCACCGCCCGGTCGTGCGCCGGCAGCTGCTGAGAATAGAGCAGGGCCCGGTCAATGGCGTGCTGGCCCGTCGAGTCCTGCACGCCCACCAGCCAGCCGCGCGTCAGCGCGAGCTTGTAGTACGCCAGACCGAAGGTCGTGTCGATCTGCACGGCGCGCTCGAAGTTCCGCTGTGCGGCGCCGAGTTCCCACCGGTTCAGCCGGTCGAGCCCGGCCAGATACGACTGGTAGGCTGCCAGCGAGGTGGTGGTGGCCTCCGCGAGGTTGGCGCGGACCTCTCCCGGCGCGCCGGAAATGTCGAGGAGCCTGAGCGCCAGCTGGTCGAAGCTCGGGCGCGGGTCGTCCGAGGCGGGGGCGCTCACCTCCGCGACATCCTCGCGAACCCCGGTGGCCACGTCGAAGACCCGGGCGGTCAGGTGGAGCGAGTCCCCCACCTGCTGGAAGTCGCCCAGGACGACGGTCCACACGCCCGCCTCCCGCGCCAGCCGCCGTGCCATGTCGAGCCCGATGTCGTCGCTCGAGGTGAGGCCGTGGCGGGCCAGCAGGTCGTGCACCCGCTCGTGGTCCACCACTTTCATGTCCTTCCACTGCGACATGTTGAGCGCCAGCATGTTCACGCTGCCATTGCGCAGCCAGTCGGTTCCTGGATCCTCGCGCAGGTTGTTGAATGGCAGCACCAGCATCGAGAGCCGGGGGTTGAGTCCTTCCGGCGGCCCGGCCGGGCGGGTGGCCACGAAGACGGCGGCGGCCACCCCGAGCGCGGCCGTGACGCCGGCCAGCAGGAAGCGACGCCGGCGCTTGCGCGTCGCGGCGGGCACCGGGGTCGGCGTTCCGCCGAGGGCC
>DAOMFQ010000196.1:0-4524 GCA_035429905.1 Gemmatimonadales bacterium | reverse complement strand
CGGCCCTGTGGCTCCGCTCCTCGCCGTTTGTGCCGGCGCTCCTGGCACTCGGGTTCACGACCGGGTTCGTCCACTACGTGCTCGACCGGGCCGCGTTCCGGTTTTCTTCCCCTGAGGTGAGGCAGGCGGCGCGGGGGCTGCTGGAGGCGTGAGCGGAGCCTTTAGCCCCGGTCAGACAAACTGCGCCTTCTCCGTGCTCCCCTCCAGCGCCAGCGTGCTGCTGAGCCCCGACGACACCACCTGGGCCACCGCGTCGAAGTACCCCGTCCCCACCTCCCGCTGGTGCTTGGTGGCGGTGTAGCCGTGGGCCTCGTCCCTAAACTCGGCCTGCTGCAGCTCCGAGTAGGCCGTCATCCCCTTCGCCTTGTAGGCCCGCGCCAGGTTGAACATCGAGTGGTTCAGCGAGTGGAACCCCGCCAGGGTCACGAACTGGAACTTGTACCCCATCTGGCCCAGCTCGTCCTGGAACTTGGCGATCGTCGCCTTGTCGAGGTGCTTCTCCCAGTTGAACGACGGGCTGCAGTTGTACATCAGCATCTTGCCCGGGAACTTCTTGTGCACCCCCTCGGCGAACTGCCGCGCCTCCTCGATGTCCGGCGTGCTGGTTTCGCACCAGAGCAAGTCGGCGTACGGGGCGTACTCGCAGGCCCGCGCAATGGCCATCTCGACGCCGTTCCGGATGTGGTAGAACCCCTCCGCCGTCCGCGGCGCGTCGGTAATGAAGGGGTGGTCCCGCGGGTCGGAGTCGCTGGTGATCAGCGTCGCCGAGTCGGCGTCGGTGCGCGCGATGATGAGGGTCGGCACGTCGGACACGTCGGCCGCGAGCCGCGCCGCCACCAGCGTCCGGATGAACTGGCCGGTGGGCACCAGCACCTTGCCGCCCAGGTGGCCGCACTTCTTCTCCGAGCTCAGCTGGTCCTCGAAGTGGACGCCCGCGGCCCCCGCCTCGATCATCGCCTTCATCAGCTCAAACGCATTGAGCGGCCCGCCGAACCCCGCCTCCGCGTCCGCCACGATCGGCGCGAACCAGTGGCGGTCCGCCTTCCCCTCGGCGCGCTCGATCTGGTCGGCCCGCTGCAGCGCGTTGTTGATCCGCTTCACCACCATCGGCACCGAATGCGCCGGGTAGAGGCTCTGGTCGGGGTACATGGCGCCGGCGTCGTTGGCGTCGGCCGCCACCTGCCACCCCGAGCAGTAGATGGCCTGCAGCCCCGCTCGCACCTGCTGCATCGCCTGGTTGCCGGTCAAGGCGCCCAGCGCGTGGATGTGCGCGTCGGTCTGCAGCAGCTGCCAGAGCCGCTCGGCGCCGAGCCGAGCCAGCGTGTGCTCGATCCTGACCGTGCCGCGGAGACGGTCCACGTCGGCCTGGGTGTAGGGCCGCGTGATGCCGGCCCAGCGGTTCCGGGGAGTCTTGGACATGAGGCTCTCTCTCAGGGGGTATCGAGCAGGGGATACGCCGGGATCGTCAGGAACTCCACGAACTCCCGGGCGGTGGAAAGACCTACGAACAGGTCGCGCGCCTCGGCATAGCGGCCGGCGGTGAACTTCTCGTCGCCCACTTCAATGCGGATCTCCGCGTACTCCTCGGCGGCCAGGTTGAGGAACACCTCCTCGGTGAGGTGCTCATTGCGGCCGCTTTCCATGTGCACCGTGACCTTGTAGTGCAGCCACTGCCACACCTGGCTCCGGCAAATCTCCGCCGTGGCGGCATCTTCCATCAGGTCATACAGCGGCACGCAGCCGTTACCGGCCAGCCAGGCCGCCAGATACTGGATGCCGACCCGGATGTTGTGCCGGAGCCCCGCCTCGGTCCGCGTGCCCTCGGGCACCGCCAGGAGGTCGGCCGCCGACACCTGCACGTCCTGCCGGGCCACGTCGAGCTGGTTCTTCTTGCCGCCCAGCACCTCGTTGAAGATGCCCAGCGCGATCGGCACCAGCCCCGGGTGCGCCACCCACGTCCCGTCGTGCCCGTCGCCCGCCTCGCGGCGCTTGTCGGCCCGAACCTTGTCCAGCGCCGCCTGGTTGCGCCCCTCGTCGCCCTTGATGGGGATCTGCGCCGCCATCCCGCCCATCGCGAAGGCGTTGCGGAGATGGCAGGTCTTGATGAGGAGGGTGGTGTAGGCCCGCATGCAGGGGGCCGCCATGGTGACTTGCGCGCGGTCGGGAAGGACGTGGTGCGCATTGCTCTTGAGGGTCTTGATGGTCGAGAAGATGTAGTCCCACCGCCCGCAATTGAGCCCCACGATGTGGTCGCGCAGCTCGTAGAGGATCTCGTCCATCTCGAAGGCCGCCGGCAGGGTCTCGATCAGCACCGTGCAGCGGGCCGTCCCCACCGGCAGGCCCAGCGCCTGCTCGGCGTGGGTGAAGACCTCGTTCCACCAGCGGGCCTCGCGGTGGCTCTGCAGCTTGGGGAGGTAGTAGTAGGGCCCCGTCTTCCGCGCGAGCAGCTCCCGCGCGTTGTGGAAGAGGTAGAGGCCGAAATCGACCAGTGGCGCCGGGGCGGGCGTACCGTCCACCAGGAAGTGAGACTCTTCCAGGTGCAACCCTCGCGGGCGCACCAACAGGACTGCCGTCTCGGGATTGAGACGATACGCCTTCCCCGACGCCGGATCGGTGTAGTCAATCTGGCGCCGCACTGCGTCCATCAGGTTGCCCTGGCCCGAGATCACGTTGTCCCAGGTGGGGCTCAACGAGTCCTCGAAGTCGGCCATGAACACCTGCGCGCCGGAATTGAGCGCGTTGATGATCATCTTCCGGTCCACCGGGCCGGTAATCTCGACCCGCCGGTCCTGCAGGTCGGCCGGGATCGGCGCCACCGTCCAGCGCGCCACCCGCACCGCCTCGGTCTCCTTGAGGAAGCCGAGCCGCTCGGTGCCGGCGTCGATGCGAGCCTGGCGCGCGGCGCGCTGGGCCAGCAACTCGACGAGCTTCGGCCGGAACCGGCGCACCAGGTCCCCGACGAAGGCGATCGCCGGCACGGTCAATACGCGATCGAGATCTACGGGCGCGGACGGGGCCTGCTGGGCCATGACGCCTGCTCCAGAGAGAGACACCCAATAGTGTGGAGGGACCCGCGAGGAGACCGTGGGAATAGCGTGAACTTCCCTATCGGACTCGGCAGGGAGGAAAGGGCAATTTCCGGGCGCACCCGTCCGGTTTCAAGCCGTCATCTAACCGATTGGATGACAACGAGTTGTCAATATGGGGCTCAGGGGATGTTGCGCTGGCGAAACGTCCGCAGGCCGGGTAAATGTGGCGCGCCCCGGTCCGGACGGCTCCGTGTGAGCTGTGGTCGTTGGGGTCGTCGGCTCCAGTGCGCGCGCCCCTCGACCCGCTTGCTCCTCCGGCACTGGAGTTCACACCTGGCGGACAGATCCCGCAGAGATGCAACCTGTGAACTCACGTGCCTCCGGAGCAACCAGGTCCTCGGGGCGCGATCGCACGATTCAACGATCGCTGACGATAGGCCGACGAAGGGATTGGTCCGGAGGGCCGTCAGTTCGAGTCCCCCGGAGCGACCGTGGCGCGGAGGGGGCGAGAACTGCAGGCCCGGAGGACCAACCCGAGGAGGCCTGCGAACCGCGTGAGGACTGAGGCCTGCGATTACGCCACCGGCAGGCGGCGCTTCTTGGCTTCGACCTGGACCCGGAGCTGCCCGCAGGCCGCGTTGATGTCGAGCCCGCGGCTCTTCCGCACCACTGCCTCGACGCCGCGCGCCTGCAGCCGGCTCGCGAAGTTCCGGATCTTGTTGGGCGGCGTGGGCGTGAGCCCCGGCGCGCCGCCGGGGTGGAGCGGCAGGAGGTTCACCAGCGCGCCCTGCCTGTTGGCCAGCGCGGCCAGCGCGTCGGCGTCCTGGTCGCTGTCGTTCTTCCCCGCGATCATCACGTACTCGAAGGTGATCCGCTTCCGGAACGCCGCAGCCGCCTTGAGCACCGCCTCGAGGTCGTACTTCTTCTCGATCGGCATGATGGCCAGCCGCCGCGCCGCGGTCGGCGCGTGCAGTGAAATGGCCAGCCGGAACTGCTCCGGCCGCGCAGCCAGCTTGGCCATGCCGGGAATGATGCCAACGGTGGACACGGTGATGTGCCGGGCGCCGATGCCGAGCCCCTCGGGGTGGTTCAGGACGGTGAGCGAGGTGGCCACGCCGGGCCAGTTGAGCAGCGGCTCGCCCATGCCCATGAAGACGATGTTGGACGGCTTGTCGGCCGGGTCGCGCAGCACGACCTCGCGCACCTGGCCGGCGATCTCGAAGGGAGTGAGGTTTCGCCGGAACCCCATGAGCCCGGTGGCGCAGAACACGCAGCCGAGCGCGCATCCGGCCTGGCTAGAAATGCAGAGGGTGCGTCGGGTACCGGATGGAATCAGCACCGACTCGACCGCCTCGCCGTCATCCAGCCGCCAGAGAAACTTCCGCGTGCCGTCGCTGGAGAGCTCGGTCACCTCAATCTTGAGCCGCCGGAGCGGGAGCTCGGCGTCGAGCGCCTCGCGGAGCGCAGCCGGAAGCTCCGTCGCATCCCTCCACGC
>DAOMFQ010000195.1:0-4534 GCA_035429905.1 Gemmatimonadales bacterium | reverse complement strand
TCGACCTTCCTGCGCCAGAATGCGGTGGTCGTCCTGCTGGCCCAGGCCGGCGGCAACACCCCTCCCGCTTCCTGATTCCTCCCTCCCTCCGGAGCCCGGCATGTCCTACGTCTTGCTGATCGTGCTGGTGGCGGCCGCCCTCTGGGCCGTCGGCGCGTACAACGGCCTCATCGGCCTTAGAAACCAGGTGCAGAACGGCTGGACCCAGATCGACGTGCAGCTCAAGCGGCGTCACGACCTGATTCCCAACCTGGTGAACACGGTCAAGGGCGCCATGGAATACGAGCGCGGCACGATGGAAGCGGTCATCGCCGCGCGCGCCAAGGCGGTGGGGGCGCAGGGCGTGAAGGCCACGGCGGAGGCGGAGGGCCAGCTGACCCAGGCGCTGGGCAAGCTCTTCGCGCTGATGGAGAACTACCCCGACCTGAAGGCGACGGCCAACGTGCTCCAGCTCCAGGAGGAACTGACCAGCACCGAGAACAAGATCGGCTTCTCCCGCCAGCACTACAACGACGTCGCCACCGAGTACAACACCCGGCAGCAGCAGTTCCCGACGTCGCTGGTGGCGGGCATCGCGAAGGCTACGCCGGCCGACCTCTGGGTCATCGCCGACGGGGCGGAGCGCGCCGTGCCGGTCGTGAACCTGTCCTCCCGCGCCCCCGGCGCGTGAGCGACGCGAACCTCTTCGCACAGCAGGCCGCCAACCGCCGCCGGTCGTTCTGGCTGGTCGCCGGGTTCCTGCTCTTCTTTGCGTGGGTGGGGTTCGGTGGTGACTACGCCCTCTGGCTGCTGACCGCCGACGCCGCCCCCGGCGCCTATCGGCACACCGTCCCCTTCATCGGCGTCCTCGTCACGGCCGGGGCCGCCGCCCTCTGCTACTTCGCCTGGAAGACCGGCCCCCGGCGCGTGCTGCTCGCGGCGGGGGCCTGGGAAGTCGTGACGCCGGCCACCCCCGCCCAGCAGCAGCTCGTCAACGTGGTCGAGGAAATGGCCATCGCCGCCGGGCTGCCGAAGCCCACCCTGTGGGTGGTGCCCGATCCCGACCTCAACGCCTTCGCCACCGGCCACGACCGCCGGCACGCCAGCATCGCGGTCACCGAGGGGCTGCTCGCCACCCTGGACCGCGACGAGCTGCAGGGCGTCGTGGCCCACGAGATGTCCCACATCCAGAACGACGACGTGCGGTTGATGACGCTGCTGGCGGGCATGCTCGGGGCGGTGGCGCTGCTGTCCGATGCGATGGGCCGCTACCTGCGGGTGGGCGGGCGGGTCGGCGGGTCGCGGGGCGGCAAGGGCGGCGGCAAGGGCAACCCGCTGGGGGCGGTGCTCCTCGTGCTGTGGGTCTTCACCCTCCTCATCGCGCCGATCGTGACCCGGCTCCTCGCGATGGCCGTGAGCCGGAAGCGGGAATACCTCGCCGACGCCACGGGGGCGCAGCTGACCCGCCACCCGGAGGCGCTGGCCCGCGCGCTCGAAAAGCTCGACGCGGCCGCGGGCGCCACGCGCAGCATCACGCAGGGCGCCGCGCATCTCTGTATCGTGGATCCGGCCGAACGGAGGATCAGCGACCGCGAGGGACTGTTGGGCGACGTGTTCGCCTCGCACCCGCCGCTCCGGATGCGGGTGTCACGCCTGAAGGCGATGGCGTTTCAGCAGGCGAAGCGCGAGGGCGGGGCGCTCCCGGCCTAGGCCGGGAGCGCCTGCGCGAGGGCCGCGGCCAGCCCTTCCGGGTCGAGCGGCAGGCCGAGGATTTCGGTGGGGCTTGCGGCGCGCGCCACGGTGCCGTCGCCGTCCTGCAGGACGAACAGCCGGTAGTTGCGCTCGTCGGGCGCGGGGAGCTGGGCCGGCAGCGAGCGCTCCGAGGCGAGCACCAGGGTCACGTCGAATCCCTGCGAGGCCGGCACCAGCGACCCGGGGCCCGCCACCCGCTGCACCGTGAAGCCGGCGCGGCGCACCAGCGACTCGACCACGCGCGCCGTGCCCTCCTCCGGCACCAGCACCAGGGCGCGTCCGCGGGCCGGTGGATCGGGCCGGGCGCCGGCCTGCAGGTCGATCATCTGCACGCCCGGCGCGTATTCGGCCGTGGCGGCCCGCCGGAGCTCCCCCGCCTTCTTCACGATCTCCCGGATCCGCTCCAGCATGCCCCGGATGGTCTCCAGCGACTCCCGCTGCGCCGCGCTCAGGGAGCCCTGGCCGCCGAGCAGCAACTCCAGCTCCGCCCAGGCGGCCATCAGCGGGTTGTTGATCTCGTGGTGCAGCGTGACGGTCATCTCGCCGACCGCGGCGCGCCGCTCGACGTGGACCAGTTCCCGTTCCGCGGTGGCCAGTGCCTCCCGCAGCGACCGCATGCGCCGCACCCGCTCGACCACCTGCGGCAGCATCGACGCCAGCGAGGCATCCTTGACCAGGTAATCCTCGGCGCCGGCGCGGAGCGCGTCGGCGGCGAAGGTCTCGCTGCCGTGGGCCGTCACCATCACGACGCTCGGGGGGTCGGGCCAGGCGCGGAGCGCGAGGAGCACCTCGCGGCCCGCCAGGTCGGGCAGGTTCTGGTCGAGGAGGAGCACGTCGGCGCGGGCGGCGGCGAGGAGCGCGTCCCGACCCGTGGCCACGTGCTCGAGGTCGGTGAACCCGTGCGCCATCAGCGAGGCCGCGGCCAGCCGGACCATGGCCGGGTCGTCGTCCACCACCAGGATGCGCAGTGCGTTCCGCTCAGCCACGTGCCCCCTCCGTCTCGGTCCGGAATCCGACCCGCGCGAACTTCTCCCAGGTGGTCTTGCCCCGCCAGGCGTCCAGCAGCCCTCGGAGCCGCCAGTAGAGTGTAATGTGGCGGAAGCTGAACGGCACGTTTTCCAGGATGGCGTAGCCCAGGAGGACCAGGACGTCGCGCCGCCGCCCGAAGGGGAGGAGCCCCCGCTGCAGCCGGTCGGCCAGGCCGAACCGGAAGCGCCAGGCGCCCACCAGCACCGCGAACAGGTTCACCAGCATCCCGTAGCCGAACGCCGCCAGGAAGAAGGCGATCGCGTACGGCCAGTTGATCAGGTCGATGCCGAACACCCACTGCAGGAGCAGCAGGACGGCGAAGAAGAAGTAGCCGGTCATCTCGATCATCGGCCCGTAGTACTCGAAGAGCCAGAAGGCCGGCAGGGCGAACGCCCCGATCCGCCCGAACCGGCGGCGGAGCAGCATGGCGCGGTGATAGAAGAGCGACTCGCGGAGCCCGCGGTACCACCGCCCGCGCTGCTTCCGCAGCGACTCCAGCGACTCCGGCACCTCGGTCCACGCCACCGGGTGGGGCAGGAAGGCGATCCGCCGGTCGAGCTGCTTGTCGCGGATGTAGCGGTGCAGCCGGACCACGATCTCCATGTCCTCGCAGACGGTGCCGGCCCGGCCCTCGATGTACTCCTCCACGATCCGGTGCCGCACGAACGGCGTCAGGTACCCCCCCGCCCGGATGACCGTCTCCTTCTCGAACACGGCGAACACCCCCGAGAGGATCAGGATCGAGTCCAGCCGGTCGAGCCCGGTGCGCCCGGTCGTGAAGGAGCGAAGGTACTCGACCATCTGGAACCGGGCGAGCGGGTGCTTCGGGAGCCCGACGCTCACCACCCGGCCGTTCCGGATGGTGCAGCCGTTGGCGATCGCCACCTGTCCGCCGACCGCCACCACGCGCGGGTCTTCCTGGATGACCCGCATCATCTCCTTGAGCGCCCGCTGGTCGAGGATGGAATCGGCGTCGAGGCACACGAAATACGGTGCGGTCGAGGCGTTGACGCCCACGTTGAGCGCGTCCGCCTTGCCCGCGTTGTCCTTGTCGATCACCACCAGCCGGAGCACGCCTTTGGGCAGCGGGCTGGTGCCCTCGTACAGCGCCCGCACCCGCGCGGTGCCGATGGCCTCGCGGTAGGGCAGGTCGGTGCGCCGGAGCTTGAAGGCCCGTTTCAGCCGCTCCAGCGTCTCGTCGCTCGATCCGTCGTTCACCACGACCACCTCGAACCGCGGGTAGTCGCAGTGGATGAGGTTGGTCACCGAGTCGACGATGGTGACTTCCTCGTTGTAGGCCGGCACGATCATCGTGAGCGGCTTGGTGGAGCCGCTGTCATCGATCAGGTCGAGGTCCTCGACGAAGTGCCCCGCCACCTTCCGCCGCACCTGCCGCGCCGAGAGGGCGATGAGCAGCAGGGTGTAGCTGTTGTAGAGGATGAAGTAGGCCAGGAAGAGCGGCTGCACGGCGATCGCGACCGCCGTCAGGACGGCGAGGATGGTGGCCTGCATCAGGCACCGCCCGGGAGCGCGGCCTGCACGGCCTTGCGGACCGCGGGCACCGGGTCGTCGGTGGCCATCCGCCGCGCCATGGGGTCGTCGAGCAGCGCCAGCACGATCCCCGCGCCCTGGCGCGTCGCCGCCGCCGGGTCGAGCGGCTGCCTCCCGAAGCGGGAGACGTGCTGCGGTGGGGGGCCGTGCTCGGCCGCGCGTTCAACGTCGACCGCCTGAGCGAGCACGTGGCCCCCGCCCTCGACCGGCTCCTCGCCGCCCT
>DAOMFQ010000194.1:0-4574 GCA_035429905.1 Gemmatimonadales bacterium | reverse complement strand
GCGCTCGCGCTAGGGCGTCCGCCCGATCTCCTTCAGCCGCCCCCGCGCCTCGCCGTTGGTCGAGTCCTGCGCGATAGCGGTCCGGTACGCAGCGGCTGCGGCGGTCGTGTCTCCCCGCATCAACTGGATGTTCCCGCGGAACACCGACATCCCCGACGAGTTGGGGAAGAGCCCCGCGTTGTAGTCGAGCAGCGCCAGCGCGGCGTCGTATTGCTGTTCCCTCGCCACCCGGAACGCCGCCACGTTGAGGCTACCCTCCCCGAAGTCGTAGGCGTCCCGTCCGTAGTACTTCTCACGCAGCCCCCGGTACACGCCGAGCCCCGAATCCGCGCCGCCGGCCAGCGTGGCCTGGATGACCAGCGTGGAGAGCGGCACCGGGCGCTCGACGCCGCGATGGCAGGTCCGGCAGGTCACCTCCACGTGGGGCATCGAGTGGCTCGGGATGGTGTCGAGCCGCCGGTTGATTTCCTCCACCATCCGCATCATCTGGCGGGCCGTCACCTTGGCGGGCTTCTCGTCGGACGCGAAGTTGAACTCGGAGAGCGGCTGCCCCTCCTGGCCCACATGACAGAACGGGCACCGCACGCCGAGGGCGCCGGTGATGTTCCGCATCTGCCCGACCACCTGCATTACCGGCGTCCCCTTCGGGATCACCTGTACGTTGATGAGCGAATCGGGCGGAAACTTGCCGGCCACCTGCGCGCCTGCCACGCCGTGATGGACCAGGGATACGAAGATCACTGCGGTGAGGAACCGTCGCATCGGAGCACCTGTCGTGGAGGGTGAGCGCTTGCCGTTTGCCGCGCCGAAGCTATTCTCGGGTCGGTAGAGGGTGCCACCAACCGCCGTGGAAAGGAAGGGGACGATGGCCGACGTCGCCGGCGCACTCCAGCAGAACAAGGCGGCCGCCGAAGCGCTCTGCGCCGCCGCCGATGCCGCGAGCGAGGTCTGGGAGGTGCCGCGGGCGCCGGGGAAGTGGTCGCCCGCGCAGGTCGTCGAGCATGTCACGAGGGCCCTCGAGCAGTCCACCCGGGAACTTCGGGGGGAGCCGACGCTCTTCCCCAGCTTTCCCGGCGTGGTGAAGCCGGTCATGCGGGTGCTCTTCTTCAACTGGATCGTGCGGCGCGGCAGCTTCCCCCGGGGCACCCGCACCAACAAGGCGATGGACCCCGAGCGCGGCGCCCCGACGCCGGCCGAGGCGAGGGCCAGGATCCACGAGGCGCTGCACGACCTGGAGCAGGCCGTGAAGACCCGGCCCGCTGGTTTCGGGCCGGTGGACACCGGCGCCTTCGGGGCGGTGACGCTGCCAGACTACCTCCTGTTCCAGGCGATCCACACCCGGCATCACACCGTGCAGGTCGCCGCGACGCCGTGACCCGGCGCGGCCGGCTCAGAACCAGGTCAGGCCGAGGCCGAACTGGAACAGGTGGACATTGGCGTCAGGGCCGGTGTCCTCGCCCCCTGCATACGCGTACTGCCCCCCGAGCTGCTGCAGGTAGTTGATGTAGGGGGTGAGGGCGAAGTTGCGCGCCACCCGAAAGTCGTAGCCGGCACCGACCGAGACGGCCAGTCCGGATGTGGAGATGTCGGAACCGTCGCTGGCATTGGCATAGGAATACCCGACGCCGCCCTTGAGGTACAGTCCTCGTTCGACCATCGGGTACCACTGCACGACGCCCATGATCGCGCCGAGCGAAGAGGGGGTGTCGATCTGGCTTCCCATCCACCCGTTGGTTTCTCCCGCCAGGAAGAGCGAAGGATTGAGGTAGCCTCCCAGCCGGAGGTATCCGGAAAGTTCGGTGCCGCCCTGGTCATCGCAACCGTCGCAGAAACCGGCCGACCCGGCGCCAAAGCCGAAGCCGATGCCGAAGCCCTGCCGGGTCTGGGGATGCTGGGCCGCGAGGGCGGCGGGGATGAGGAGTGTGAGCGCGAGTGCGTTGAGCGTGCGGGACACGGGGTGCCTCCCTGTGGTTGGGTAGTGGTGAACGACCACCCGGAGGGTCGCGCGATCCCGTCAAGCGGCCGTCAAGCCGCTAGAACTCCACGTTCACCCCGATCGTCGGCAGGATCCCCAGCCCCTTGTCGAACTCCTCCTGCTGCGTCCGCTCGTTCCAGTAGGTGCCGGTCACGTTCTCGGCGCCGAAGAGGTTCTGGACGTCGAGGTACACGTCCAGCTGGACGGTGCGGAACGACCAGCGGCGGTCGATCCGGATGTCCACCGCGGAGTAGGTGGGCAGTCGCTGCTGGTTGTACTGCGTGAAGTCGCGCTCCCCCTCCTCGGGACCGCTCGCGGCGAACGGCGTGTACGGCAGCCCGGTGGCGAGGCGGTACTTGCCGCTCACCTCCCACTTCGGGTTGAACCGCCACCCCGCGAGCAGGTTGCCGATGAAGCGGGTCTCGAAACTCCCTGTGTAGTACACGCTGTCCACCCCGGCGTATTCGGAACGGTTCGCGGTCAGTGACACCAGTCCGTACAGCGGCACCGCGCTGAATTTCTTCTGCAGCTGCAGCTCCACGCCGTAGCTCCGGCCGCTCCCGATGCTCGAAAGCGGCTCCAGCCCCGAGGGAATGTCGGACGTGACATCGTCGAAGCCGGTAGGCTGCAGCACCGCCTCGGGCCGGAAGAGCCGCGCCGGGTAGTCGGCGTACCGCTTGTAGTACACCTCGACCTGCCCCTTGAGGTCGGGCCGGAAGAGGCGCTCGTAGCCCAGGATCGCGGCGTCGGCGCGGATCGGCTCGAGGCGGTCGATGTTGCCCGGGTCGCCGACGAGCCAGATGAAGGGAGGCGCCTGGTAATACTGGCCGAGGCTCAGGTTGAGCGAGCCGCTCTGGCCGACGGGGATGTTGGCGCCCACCCGGGGCGCCAGCCGGAAGGCGTCGAGGAAGGCATACCAGTCGCCGCGCACGCCCGCGGTGATCCGGACATTGCCCGCGAAGGCGGCGGCCTGCACATAGGTGGCGTTCCGGACGGCCGTGAACGAAGTATCGGCCGCCAGCGGCTCGGGCTGGTTCAGGCTGTCGGTCCGGTACTCGCCGGCGAGGAGCACGTCGTAGTCGAGCTGGTCGGCCACGCGAAGGGTGTTGCCGAAGGTGACCTGGAGCCGCGGCGAGAACTGCCAGGCGAGCTCCGTCCGGAGGCTGTTGTCCCCCTCCTCCGAGCGGTTGAGGTAGACCGGGGCGAGCAGGGTGTCGTACTGGCTGGTGGCAAACCGGGTCCAGGTGCGGCCGAGCGTAGCGGTCAGGAGCCCCTTCGGCAGGGAGTAGTTCCAGGTGAGCCCGGCGAAGTAGCTCTTCTGGTCCGGTGCCGCGATACGGCTGTTGTCGAGGCGGTCGTCGGCCGTCTCCTCGTCGAGGATGACGTTGTCCAGGGCGCCCACTGCGACGAGCGACAGCGCACTCCGGGTGCCGATCCGCTGGGTCACCTTCATCTGCGCATCCCAGTACTCCGGGATGAACGAGAAGTCCGCCGCGCGGAAGACCAGGTCGAGGTAGCTCCGTCGCACGCTGGCCAGGAAGGTGCCGTTCTTCCCCAACGGGCCCTCGCCGATGACGCCGAAGCCGGTGGCCGAGATGTTCACCTCGCCGGCGAGCCGCTCGCTGTTCCCCTCGCGCAGCGAGAAGCTGGACAGCGACGCGGTGCGGTCGCCGTATTGCACCCCGAACCCGCCGGTGGAGAAGCTCGCCTCACGGATGAAGTCGATGTTCAGCACGGTCAGCGGGCCGCCGGTGGAACCCTGCGAGCCGAAGTGGTTGATGTTCGGCACCTCGAGCCCGTCCACCAGGAAGAGGTTCTCGTAGGGCGCGCCGCCGCGGACGGCCAGGTCGTTGCGTCCCCCCGTGGTGATCGCGACGCCGGGGAAGAGCGCCACGGCGCGCACGACGTCCTCCTGTACACCGGGCGCCCGCCGCACGTCCTCCGCGCTCAGGTTGCCCGTGCTGGTGGCCGACTCGACCGTCGGCTGGAAGTAGGGGGCGTCCACCACGATCTCCTGGACTTCCACCACGCGGGGCGCGAGGCGCAGCTCGAGCTCGACCGGCTTGCCGCTGCCGACGAGGATGTCCGTCAGCACAATCGGCTCGAAGCCGATGGCCGTGGCGCGCACCCGCCAGGCGCCAACCGGCACGCTGTCGATGAGGTAGCGCCCCAGCCCGCCGCTGACCGCGCTGCGCCCGCTGCCGAGGACCTCGATCCGGGCGCCGGCGATGCCGGCGCCGTTGGCGGTGCTGACGACGCGGCCCACGATCGAGCCCGTGGGGGCGCCGGGAGCCTGCTGGGCGGAAAGGGGAGCGGCGAGCCGGAGGAGCAGGATCGCGAGGACGAGGACCCGAATCATGGGCGACGTACCCCGACGGGGGCGATCCGTTCCGTCGCTCAACGCTCCCGCGCCTGGTCCCACCGGTGCTTCGCGGCGGCCAATACCGCCAGCAACGCCGTGACGGCGACGTAGGCGCCACGCGTTCCGTCGGTGGCCACCCCGTTCCATCCCGCGAAATCGAGCCCCGGCACCTGGGCGCCGTTGAGCACCAGGTACAGGAAGAGGAGGAAGATCCCCATGAACGCCTTCGGCGTCCGG
>DAOMFQ010000193.1:0-4584 GCA_035429905.1 Gemmatimonadales bacterium | reverse complement strand
GGCTCTTCGAGGAGTTCGGCTTCACGGCGGCGCGGGTGGCGGCTGCGGTCCGCCAGGCCCTCGGCCGCCCCGCGTGAGCGACCCCATGGCTCCCGACAACCCCCTCGTCCGCCTCGGCGCCCTCGGCCAGAGCCCCTGGTACGACTTCATCACGCGCGACCTCATCGCCACCGGCGAACTGCGCGCGCTGATCTCGCAGGACGGGCTCCTCGGCATGACCTCCAACCCCACGATCTTCGAGAAGGCGATCGCGGGGAGCGAGGACTACGACGACGACATCCGCCGCCTCGCGGCCGAGGGGTACGCCGCCGAGGCGATCTTCGAGGCGCTCGCGATCGCAGACGTGCGCGCGGCGTGCGACGCCTTCCAGGGGGTGTACGCCGCAACCGACGGGGCCGACGGCCTCGTCTCGCTCGAGGTGTCGCCGACCCTGGCCCGCGACGCCGCGGCCACCGAGGCCGCCGCGCGGCGGCTCTGGGCGGCGGTGGCGCGGCCCAACCTGATGATCAAGATCCCGGGCACCGTCGAGGGCCTCGAGGCGATCGAGCGCTGCATTGCCGACGGGATCAACGTCAACGTGACGCTGCTCTTCTCGGTGAGCCGGCACGAGGCGGTCATGGAGGCCTACCTCGCCGGCCTCGAGCGCCGGGTGTCCGCCGGGCACCGGCTGGACGGGGTGGCGTCGGTGGCCAGTTTCTTCGTGAGCCGCGTGGACACCAAGGTGGATCCGCTGCTGCAGGCGGCGGGCCGCGGCGACCTGCGCGGCACCATCGCCATCGCCAACGCCTGCCTGGCGTACGCCGCCTTCGAGCGGGTGTTCCGGGGCCCGCGCTGGGAGGCGCTGGCGGCGCGCGGCGCGCAGGTCCAGCGGCCGCTCTGGGCGTCCACGAGCACCAAGGACCCCGCCCTCCCGGACGTGTACTACGTCGAGGCGCTGGTGGCCCCGCACACGGTGAACACCCTTCCGCCCGAGACCTTTGCCGCCTACCGTGACCACGGGAACCCCGCGGTGCGGATCGCCGAGGGGCTGGAGAGCGCCCCCGCGCGGCTCGCCGCGCTGGCCGCGGCGGGAATCGACCTCGAGACCGTCACCCGCGAGCTGGAGGCGGAGGGCGTCGAGAAGTTCGCCGCCTCCTTCCGCTCGCTGCTCAACGGCATCGACGCCAAGGCTGGTGCGCTGGCCGGCTAAGCCCCCTCCACCGGAGACACACCTCGATGTGGGCCTTCCTCCGCCGGACGACCCTCACCCAGTGGATCATCGTCGCGACGATCCTGGGTGGCGTGGTCGGCTACCTCGACAACACGGTCTGGACCTCTGTGGACGTCGGCGAGGCGCTGAAGCCGCTCTCGTCCATCTTCCTCCGGATGATCAAGTCGATCGTGGTGCCGCTCATCTTCGCCAGCCTGGTGGTCGGCATCGCGGGCCACGGCGACGACCTGAAGCGGGTCGGCCGGCTCGCCCTCAAGTCCCTGATCTATTTCGAGATCGTCACCACGGTGGCGCTGCTGGTCGGGCTGCTGGCGGTGAACATCGCCCGGCCCGGCGTCGGCGTGGTCCTGGGGACCTCCTCGGAGGCGGGGAAGCAGTTCGCCAGCACCCCCACCACCCTGGGCGGGGTGCTGGAGCACACGGTGCCGGCCAGCTTCTTCGAGGCCGCGGCGAAGAACGAGGTGCTGCAGGTGGTGTTCTTCTCGGTCCTCTTCGCCATCGGGCTCGCCCAGGTGCGGGGCGCCGCGAAGGAGCCGATGCTCCGCTTCTGCGAGTCGCTCAACGAGGTGATGTTCAAGTTCACCAACCTCGTGATGAAGTTTGCGCCGTTCGGCATCTTCGCCGCCATGGTGGGCACCATCGGCAAGAACGGGCTGGACGTGCTCTGGAACCTCGGCCAGCTGGTGCTCACGCTCTACGCCGCGCTGATCGTGTTCGTGGTGGTGGCGCTGGTGCCGGTGGCGCTCATCTTCCGCGTGCCGATCAGGGCGTTCTGGCGCTGGACCCGCGAGCCCTGGCTGATCGCCTTCTCCACTGCCTCCTCCGAGGCCGCGCTCCCGCTCGCCATGGAGAACATGGAAAAGTTCGGCGTGCCGCGCCGGATCGTCGCGTTCGTCCTCCCCACCGGGTACTCGTTCAACCTCGACGGCTCCACGCTCTACCTGGCGGTCGCCGCCATCTTCGTGGCCCAGGCCGCCGGCATCGACCTGCCGCTCGGCCAGCAGCTGCTCATCGTGCTGACGCTCATGCTCACCAGCAAGGGCGTCGCCGCGGTGCCGCGGGCGTCGCTGGTGATCCTCTCGGGGGCGCTCGCCACCTTCGGCCTTCCGCTCGAGGGCGTAGCCGTCATCCTCGGCGTGGACGCCTTCATGGACATGGCGCGCACCTCGGTGAACCTGCTGGGGAACTGCCTCGCCTCCGCCGCAATGGCGCGGTGGGAGGGGGAGGCGGAGTTCAAGGAGGCGTAGGCAGCGGGGCAGCGGGTCAGCGGGTCAGCCCGGAACGAACAACGACGAGAGCTCCGAAGCTCTGAGGGGGCGAGGCGCCGAGAGGAGGCCGGTCGCGTGCGCCGCCGCGCCGAGCACCTCCTCCGGCGGAACCCCCGCGGCGCGAAGTTCGCGGATGCCGGTATCCCGGTTGGCCTTGCTCAGCTTGGCGCCGGTGGACCCGTGGATCAGGGGATGATGCAGGTACCGGATCGGCGCGGTGCGGCCCAGGAGACGGGCCAGCCGCAGCTGGCGACCGGTGGAGTCGAGCAGGTCCTCCCCCCGGACGACGAGATCCACCTCCTCGAGCCAGTCGTCCACCGTCACGGCGAACTGGTAGGTCCACTGCCCCAGGCGGTCCCGGACGAGGAGGTCGCCGCACTGCTCCGACGGATCCTGCGCCTGGGCGCCCAGGCGAAGGTCCACGAAGCGCTCCACCCCCGGCTCCATCCGCGCGCGGACGCCACGTCCGGCCCCGTGTTCAAGCCCGCGATCCCGGCAGCGGCCGTCGTACCGGGTCTCGACGTTCGGGACGTCCTCCATCCCCTCGTTGATGCGGCGCCGCGAGCAGTCACAGGCGTAGGCGAGGCCCGCACTCGTGAGGCGGAGCAATTCACGCTCGTAGACCTGCCCGCGCGCGCTCTGCCGGTAGTCACTTCCACCGGACCGGTACGCCGCGACCGTCCCCAGGTCGGCCTCCAACCCGAGCCACTCCAGGTCATCCAGCAGCGCGCGTTCGTACTCCGGACGGCAGCGCCGGCCGTCGTGGTCCTCGATGCGAAGCAGGACGCGGCCCCCGAGCGCCCGCGCGACACCCCAGACCCACACGGCGCTGGCCGCATGCCCCAGATGCAGGTAGCCAGTGGGGGCCGGCGCAAATCGGGTGAGCGGAGCGCGGGGCGTGCCGGGAGGAAGCAGGAAGGCCATGGAGGGAATGATAGCGTCCGCGCCGTGGCCGTCGGCGCTTCTTCACTATTGCCCGGCCGCGGGTTAAGGTACAGGAGCATTCGGTCGCCAATGGCATCAGGCCGGATTCCCGGACTCTTCGGGCCGCGCAGGAGCGCATCGCAATGAATTCGTCCAGCGTTCGACTCATTTCACGGCAGCCGCGACCGCAATGGCTGATGTTGATCGTCGGCTCAGCCCTGCTCGGGCCTGGCGCCGGTGCGGTCACGGCGCAGGAGAAGGCCCCCACAGCAGCCGCGACCGCAACGGCCGCATCGGATTCGGCCAAGCTCCCCATGGCGCAACTCGAGGCGCTCGTCGCACCGATCGCCCTGTACCCCGACCCTCTGCTGGCCCAGACGCTGGTCGCGGCCACCTATCCGCTCGAGATCGTCCAACTCCAGCAGTGGTTGGAGAAGCACCCCGGGCTCAAGGACAAGGCGCTCGCCGATTCGGTGGCGAAGCAGCCGTGGGACCCGAGCATCCAGTCGATGGCCATCGTACCCGAGGTGGTCAAGCGGCTCGCCGACGACATCCAGTGGACCACGGAGCTCGGCAACGCCTTCCTGGCGCAGCAGGAGGACGTGATGGACGCCGTGCAGGCGATGCGCAAGAAGGCCGTGGAGAAGGGCGCGCTCACCTCGAACGAGCAGCAGAAGGTCGATACGCAGATCGTCGAGAAACAGACGGTGATCGTGGTGCAGCCCGCGAACCCCGAAATCGTCTATGTGCCCTCGTACAGCCCCACCGTGGTCTACGGACCGCCGGTCTACTATCCCTATCCGCCGATCTACTACCCCCCGCCACCGCCGCCGGGAGCCTACTTCGTCGCGTTCACCGTGGGCGTGATGTGGCGATCCGCCTACTGGGGCGGCTCCTGCTGCTATGCCGGCTGGGGGCACGGCGGGGGCAACACTGTCATCATCAACAACAACAACCACTTCAACCAGATCAACCACTACGGTGGCGGCGGCCGCGGCAACAACAACTGGCAGCACAATCCGTCGCACCGGGGAGGCACGCCCTACCCCAACCAGAACGTCTCCAACAAGTACGGGGGTGGCGGGCAGGGCCAGCGTGGAGGCGGAGCCGGCGCGAGCACGCGGCCAGCCGGGGGCGCGGGCGGGGCGGGGGGGCGCCCGAGTGCCGGAACGCAACCGGCCG
>DAOMFQ010000192.1:0-4594 GCA_035429905.1 Gemmatimonadales bacterium | reverse complement strand
CCGCCGGCCAGAGATTGTCCGGCACGTAGGCGCGCGAGGCGGCGCTGCACTTCTGGCCCTGGTACTCGAAGGCGCCGCGCACCAGCGCCACCGCCAGCGCGTCCACGTCGGCGCTCGGGTGGGCCAGCACGAAGTCCTTCCCGCCCGTCTCGCCGACCAGCCGCGGATACCCGGTGTAATTGGCCAGGTTCTTCCCGACCGTCTGCCAGAGGGAGTGGAACACCTCGGTGGAGCCGGTGAAGTGGATGCCGGCCAGGCGGCGGTCGGCCAGCAGGAGGTCCGACACCTGGGCCGCGCTGCCGGGCACGAAGTTGATGACGCCGGGCGGGAGTCCCGCCGCCTCGAGCACCCGGTACACGTAGTAGTTGCTGAGGAGCGCCGATGCCGCCGGCTTCCACACCGCCACGTTGCCGAGGATGGCGGGCGTGGTGGGGAGGTTGCCGCCGATGGCGGTGAAGTTGAACGGCGTGATGGCGTAGACGAACCCCTCCAGCGGACGGTGGTCCATCCGGTTCCAGATGCCGGGCGAGGAGATCGGCTGCTCCTCGTAGAGCCGCTCCGCGAAGTGCACGTTGAAGCGCCAGAAGTCGATCAGCTCGCAGGCGCTGTCGATCTCGGCCTGGAAGGCCGTCTTGCTCTGGCCGAGCATGGTGGCGGCGTTGACGGTGGCGCGCCACGGGCCGGCCAGCAGGTCGGCCGCCTTGAGGAACACGGCGGCGCGGTCGGCAAACGGCATGCGCGCCCACTCCCGCTGCGCCGCACAGGCCGAGTCCACCGCCTGGGCGATCAGCGCCGGGTCGGCCAGGTGCGCGCGGGCCAGCACCCGGGCGTGCTCGTGGGGCGCCACGACCGGGACCGTCTTGCCGGTGCGGAATTCCTTGCCGCCGATGATGACGGGAATCTCGATCGTCTCGGCCGCCATCCGCGCCAGGGCGTCCTTGAGGGCGGCGCGCTCGGGGGAACCGGGCGCGTAGCCGAGCACGGGCTCATTGCGGGGGGCGGGCGTGCGGTAGCTGCTCATGGGCTTCCACTCGGGGAAAACAGGCCACGCAAAGATAACGGCGGCTGGCCTGGCCCGCCGAGGATGGGGCGCGCCATCGGGGTGAGCCCCGCCGACGCGAGGATTCGCTGCCCCGCCGGCGAAAAGACGAAGCGCAGGAACGCCTCGGCCACCTCCGGGTGCGGCGCGTTGCGCGGGATCGAGAGCCCGTAGACAATCGGCTCTCCCCGGAACTGGACCGAGTCGCCCGCCGCCTTCGTCGCGCCCGGCAGCGTGACCACCGCCTGGTCGTAGGTGGTGGCGAGGGCCGGGTCGCTGAGGTCGATTTCGGGCGGCAGGCGCACCATCCGGAAGGCATTGACCCGCGCAATGGAGGCGTAGGTCCAGATGTAGTCGAGCTCGCCGAGCTGGAGGAGCGCCGTGAGGTCGGCCTCCTTGGGGCGGACGTACTTCATCGGGCTGGCGTTCCGGAGCTGCGTGGCCAGCGTCGGCTGGTTGTAGTAGCGCTCGGCGAGCTGCCACGCCATCAGCGTCCGGTACCCGGCGGGGTCGAGCTCGGGATCGGACCGCCCGACGCGCACGCCGGGGCCGAGCAGGATGCGGTACCAGTTCAGGTTGTTGATCTGGAAGGCGCCGGCCGACTCGTCGCGGTAGGCCAGCACCAGCGCGTTGGTGGCAAAGGTGGCGTACCAGTCGGCCTGGGCGGGAATGAGCAGCTTCGGAAAGATGGCGTAGTCGGCCAGCGCGATGACGTCGGGAATCTTGCCGAGCTCCGTGAGCTTCCGGGCCGACTCGAGGCTCCCCGCCGACTCCTGCGCTGTGCGGACTTCGGGATTGGCGGCCTTGAACGCCTTGAGGAGGTCCCGGAAGGCCAGGCCCAGGCTTCCGGCGTTGAAGACCACCAGGTCACCGGCAAGGCCGGGGGTGCCTTGTGCCGCCGCCGACCCGGGCATAGAGGCCAGCGCACACGCCGTCACCACTCCCCACACCGCTCGACGCAACCGCATGCCACCCTCCTAGAAGGTTCCCTGCCAGCTCACCGTCACCCGCGTCCCGTCGGTGAACACCGCCGGCATCCGGATGCCCCACGCCTGCCACTCCCCGCGCACCAGCTTGGCCGAGGTGACGCCGACGAGGGCGCCGAAGACGACGTCGCTGGTCCAGTGCTTGTTGTCGTACACGCGGGACCACGCGGTGCCGGTGGCCAGCGCGTACAGGCCGACCTTGGCCCAGGTGGGGCGCACATCTTCCGCGAGGCTGGCCATCAGGCCGAAGGCGGCCGAGGTGTGCCCCGAGGGCATCGAGGCGTCGTCGGCCGACTGCTCGAACGGCTCGAACATGAGGGGCGTCGAGTTCTGGGCGTTGGGGCGCTCGCGGCCCAGCATGAACTTGACGACCGCGGCGATCCCGGTGGCGAGGACCGCCGAGCTGACGGCGCGGACTCCGGCGTGGGTCAGTCCCGGCTTCTTGGCCAGGAGGCCGGTGCCGATCATCACGGCCGGCACCGTCACGAACACCTCCGGCTCGCCGAAGGTTCGGAAGACGTCCGCGACATCGTCCTTGGTCTGGGTCTGGTTGTCGAGCATGTAGGAGCGGACCGGATCGTCCACCAGGAAGAAGACCGACACCCCCGCCAGCGCGATGACCGGCTGGTACCAGCGGATCTGGTACGGCACCTCCTGGGCGGCGAGCGGCGGGGCGGCGAGCCCCACCAGCGCGGTCGCGAGGGCGAGCGTCCGCTTCCATGCCACTCGCACCCGGAGCATCCGCATCCTCCAAGGTACCCCTGCCACGAAATCCGTGGTATCTTGGGCCCGTCACCCGACCCAACCGAACCAGGATCGATCCGATGCGCCGTCTCGCCGCCCTCCCGCTGCTGGTGCTGAGCCTCGCCGCCTGCCCGAGCTACGACAGCTACGGCCCCGTCGTTTCCCAGAAGGGCCTCGTGCCGCCCGACCAGTTTGCGCGCTACGGCAAGGAGCAGGCGCAGGCGGTGGCCATCGCACGCGAGTTCGGATACGCCTACCAGGGCGACACCCCTTCCGACTTCGGCATCCAGGCCCAGGCGGCCGCCGAGTACGCCCGTACCCTGCCCGACGTGGTCACCGTCAAGGTGGACAGCCTCGGCCACCGGTTGACGGTCCAGTTCAGGAGCGGGTGGCGTGCGCCGATCGTGCCGATCCAGGACGGCCGGCGCGGCGCCGAGACCCCGAACCTCCCGGGGGCCGCTCCCGCCTCATGATGAACGAGGCCCTCCAGGTGAGCGTGTCGGCGCCCAGCCGCGAGCTGGCCGACCGGCTCGCCCGGACGGCGGTGGAGGCGCGGCTCGCCGCCTGCGCGCAGGTATCGGGGCCCGTCCACTCCAGCTATCACTGGCGGGGCCAGGTCGAGCGGGCGGAGGAATGGCTCTGCCTCCTCAAGACGACCCGTGCCCGGTACGCCGCGCTCGAGCAGCACCTGCGCGCGGGGCACAGCTACGACAATCCGGAAATCGTGGCCGTCGCGATTGCGGCGGGCAGCGAGGCGTTCCTCCGATGGCTCCGCGCCGAGACCACCCCACCCGCGTGAGGACTTCATGACCGAGCCTGCCACCCCTCCCGTCGAACGCGCCGCCCTCTGGGAGGACTTCCTCGAGATCTTCATCAAGCCCTCCGCCGTCTTCGAGCGTCGGAAGGGGGCGGGGTTCGGCGTGCCGCTCCTGGTCCTGACGGTGCTGTTTGCGGTGCTCTTCCTGGGCCTCAAGGGGGCGTTCGAGCCGATCATGAACGCGGAGAACGCGCGCGCGATCGCCCGGGTCATGGCCAAGAACCCGCAGCTCAGCCAGGAAATGCTGGCCGAGCGGGGCGCCGCCGGCAGCAAGCTGGCCCCGGTGTTCGTCCCCATCGGCGTCCCCGTGGCCGTGCTGCTGCTCGGGCTCTGCACCTGGCTGGCGGGCAAGCTCTTCGGCTCGGTGGCCTCGCTCGGCGCGGCCACGATGGTCGCCACCTACAGCTTCTTCCCGCGGGTGCTCGAGCTCCTCGTCTCGGGGGCCCAGGCCCTCCTCCTGCCGGAGGAGCAGCTCACCGGCCGCGCGGCGCTCTCGCTCGGGGCGGCGCGCCCGCTCGACCCGGACACCGCCTCGCCGATCCTCCTGGCGGTGCTCACCCGGGTGGACCTCTTCACCCTCTGGATCACCTTCCTGGTGGCCATCGGCCTCCACGTGGTGGGGAAGGTGCCGAAGGGCAAGGCGTTCGCCGCCGCGGCCATCGTCTGGGTGCTGGGCGCCCTCCCGACGCTGCTGGGCGCGATGGCCACCTGACCTAGTGGGCGTGCGGGGCCGCCGGGCCCCGCCACTCCTCCATCGGCATCAGGTTCCTGGTGCCGTCCCGGAACTCGGCAAGGGCCGCCTCGATGGCGGCCCGTTTGCTGTCCGGGGGCACCACGTCGGAGAGCAGGATGTCGGAGATGATGTCGTGCAGGCTGTGGAGGTTGTCGAAGATGGCGGCGGCGCGCGGATGGCGGGCGGCAAAGGCGGGCGCCACGGCGGGGGTCATCGGCATCGTGGACGGGAAACCGTCGGGAATCATCGCGCGGAACCGGGCGACGGCGGAATCG